>NZ_JBHWBW010000079.1:0-22892 GCF_042735675.1 Kitasatospora sp. NPDC059571 | reverse complement strand
GGGGTATACCCCCCCGGGACCGTGGTCCGATACCCGCCCCGGCGGCGTGAGCCGTTGGCCGTTGGCCGTTGGCCGTGAGCCGCTCCGGGTCAGTCCTCGCTGCCGGAGGAGGGCAGCTGGGCCTGGATGAGGTTCATCACCGAGGAGTCGGCGAGCGTGGTGGTGTCACCGATCTCGCGGCCCTCGGCGATGTCGCGCAGCAGGCGGCGCATGATCTTGCCCGAGCGGGTCTTCGGCAGCTCGCCGACCACCTTGATCTGCTTCGGCTTGGCGATCGGACCGAGGGTCTTGCCGACGTGGTTGCGCAGCTCGGCGATCAGCTCCTCGCTGTCGGTGGCGGTGCCGCGCAGGATGACGAAGGCGACGATCGCCTGGCCGGTGGTGGCGTCGGTGGCGCCGACCACGGCCGACTCCGCGACTGCGGGGTGGCCGACCAGTGCCGACTCGACCTCGGTGGTCGAGATGTTGTGGCCGGAGACCAGCATGACGTCGTCGACCCGGCCGAGCAGCCAGATGTCGCCGTCCTCGTCCTTCTTGGCGCCGTCGCCGGCGAAGTAGCGGCCCTCGAAGCGGGACCAGTAGGTGTCGATGTACCGCTGGTCGTCGCCCCAGATGGTGCGGAGCATGGAGGGCCACGGCTCGGTGAGCACCAGGTAGCCGCCGGAGCCGTTGGGCACCTCGCGGGCCTCGTCGTCCACGACGGTGGCGGCGATGCCGGGGAGGGCGCGCTGGGCGGAACCGGGCTTGGTCTCGGTGACGCCGGGCAGCGGGCTGATCATGATCGCGCCGGTCTCGGTCTGCCACCAGGTGTCCACGATCGGGCAGCGTCCGCCGCCGATGTGCTCCCGGTACCAGATCCACGCCTCGGGGTTGATCGGCTCGCCGACGCTGCCCAGCACCCGGAGGCTGGACAGGTCGAACTTCGCGGGGATGTCGTCGCCCCACTTCATGAAGGTGCGGATCGCGGTGGGCGCCGTGTAGAGGATCGTCACGCCGTACTTCTGGACGACCTCCCAGAAGCGGCCCTGGTGCGGGGTGTCAGGGGTGCCCTCGTAGATGACCTGGGTCGCGCCGTTGGAGAGCGGCCCGTAGACGATGTACGAGTGGCCGGTGACCCAGCCGATGTCGGCGGTGCACCAGTAGACGTCGGTCTCCGGCTTCAGGTCGAAGACGGCGTGGTGGGTGTAGCTCGCCTGGGTCAGGTACCCGCCGGAGGTGTGCAGGATGCCCTTCGGCTTCCCGGTCGTGCCGCTGGTGTACAGGATGAAGAGCGGGTGCTCGGCCTCGTGCGCCTCGGGGGTGTGCTCGGCGGACTGCCCGTCGACCAGCTCGTGCCACCAGACGTCGCGGCCCGCCGTCCAGGCGGTCTCCTGGCCCGTGCGGCGGACCACGAGGACCTTCTCGACCTGCGGGCACTTGGCGAGCGCCTCGTCGATGGCGGGCTTGAGCGCGGACGGCTTGCCGCGGCGGTACCCGCCGTCCGCGGTGATCACGAGCTTGGCGTCGGCGTCCTGGATGCGGGAGGCGACCGCGTCGGCGGAGAACCCGCCGAACACCACCGAGTGGGTGGCGCCGATCCGGGCGCAGGCGAGCATCGAGATGACGGCCTCGGGGATCATCGGCAGGTACACCGCGACCCGGTCGCCCTTGGTGACGCCGAGCTCCAGCAGGGCGTTGGCGGCCCGGGAGACCTCGTCCTTGAGCTCGGCGTAGGTGATCGCCCGGCTGTCGCCCGGCTCGCCCTCGAAGTGGATGGCGACCCGGTCGCCGTTGCCGGCCTCGACGTGGCGGTCGACGCAGTTGTAGGCGACGTTGAGGCTGCCGTCCGCGAACCACTTGGCGAACGGCGGGTTCGACCAGTCCAGGGTCTCGGTCGGCTCGACCGCCCAGTCGAGACGCCGGGCCTGCTCGGCCCAGAAGGCGAGCCGGTCCTCGGACGCCTGCTGGTAGGCGGTGGCGTCCACGTTGGCCGCGGCGGCGAGCTCCGCCGGCGCGGCAAAGCGGCGCTCCTCCTTGAGCAGGTTGGCCAGGCTCTCGTTGCTCAACGCGCACTCCTCATCGAGTCTCATCGTGCCGGGTGATCCCGGGCGGTGGGATTGTCCCGTGTGTCCCAGCACACAGCTCACCAGGCGAACGGGCATGTTGACAAGAGGCTCCAGAAAATTGGTGTAGACCTTTGTCCTTCCCTTTGGCGGGATCGGGCAGTCGGGGGAGGGCCCGCCCGGCGGTTGGCGACGGACTGCTCCACGGGCTGCACCGGCAGTGGCGGGCGGGGTGGTGCGGCCGGGGCCGGACGGCGCGGTGCGGCCGGGGTGGGAGCGGGGGCGGGGGAGGGGCGAGCGGCGGGGCGGGATGTCGCCAGGCCCCGCGCGCAGATGCGGCCTAGCCTCGCCATTGTGTGCGCGAGGCCTTGACGGCCTGCGTTGTCGGTACTCCACTGATCAGGCGGGCCTGTGGCGTTCGCCACGGGCCCGACCAATGACACACCACCTCGGTGACACCACCTCAGTGAAGGGGGCCCGAGCGATGGCTGAGGCAACACCCACCTTTGTCACGAGCCCCCCGGCCACCGCCCGGCCGGGGGACTTCGCCGTCGTCCGGATGCGCGACTATGCGGGCCGGTTGATCAGGATCGGGCAGTGGCTCAACGGTGACGGGTACTCCGACTACGAACACGCCTTCGTGTTCGTCGGCGACGGGCAACTGGTCGAGGCTCAGCCCGGCGGTGCGGAGCTACGCCCCCTCTCGGTGTACGACGGACACGCGACCCTCTGGTCCACCGGGCGGTTCGACCTGACGGAGGAACAGCGCACCGCCGTGGTGGCGGCCGCGCGCGGCTACATCGGCGTCCCGTACAGCGTCCTCGACTACGTCGCGCTCGCCTCTCACCGGCTCCACCTCCCGATCGGGCCACTCATCAAGGGATATGTGGCCGACAGCCGGCACATGATCTGCTCCCAGCTGGTCGACCAGTGCTACCAGGACGCCGGCGTGCAACTGTTCTCCGACGGCCGGTGGCCCGGCTATGTGACCCCGGCCGATCTGGCACGACTGCTGGGTGCCTGAGCCCCTGCGAGGCGCGTGGGCGGTGTGGGCCGGACGGGCCGGCCGACCGCGGCGGCAGGCTGCGGGCCGCGGTCGGGTCGCCCGATCAGGGGGTCGTCAGGCCGGCACGGGAGTGCCGGTCGTACGGTGCTGCTCGCGATACTCCTCGGAGACCGGGTGGAAGGAGCCGCCCGGTCCGTCCAGTACGTAGGCCTGTGCCGTGGCGAAGTCGAAGTACATGCCGACCAGTCGGAGGCTGCCCTCCGCCACCCGGCGCTCCACGGCCGGATTGGCCAGGAGCTGGTCCAACTGCTGCACCACATTGGTGATGCACAGCTCCTCGACCTGGTCGGTCGGGGGGCGACCGGTGAACCGGGCCGGGGCGCGTCGTAGCCGGGCGAGTGATCCGCGCCCGTTGCGCAGCCAGCGGGCCAGCGGTGTCGGTGTGCCCGGTTGCTCGTGCACGCCGTCCAGCAGTGCCTTCATGGCCCCGCAGCCGGAGTGGCCGCAGACCGTGATGGACCGGACCTGCAGGACCTCGACCGCGTACTGCACGGCCGCCGCCACCGAGTCGTCGGCGGCCCCGGGCTCGTACGGGGCGGGGACGAGGTTGCCGACGTTCCGCACCGTGAAGAGGTCGCCGGGGCCGCTGCTGGTGATCATGCTGGTGACCATCCGCGAGTCGGCGCAGGTCAGGAAGAGCTGGGACGGCGTCTGGCCCTCGCGGGCCAGCCGGGCCAGTTCGTCGCGGATCAGCGGGGCGGTGTGCTCCTGGAATCCCCGGACGCCGTCGAGCAGTCGGCCGTGCGGATCGTCCCCGGCCTGCTCGATGCAGTGGTGCCCCATCCAGGGCGTCCACGCCCGGCACCGGTGCCCTGTCGCATCGGGCTCCACGACCACCGTGCCGTCCGGATCCAGGACCGCGGCGCTCTGCTGCTCGGTGACCATGGCGACCCGGCCGCCGCCCGCCTGGTGCACCGCCCGCCATGTGTGCACGGCGTCGTACGCGGCATGGTCGAGGAAGGACCCGTCGTGGTGGACGGTCGCCGGGGCGCCGTGCGGAACCTGGGCGAGAGCCCTGGTCAGCTTGGGCACGGCGGCGAAGGTCAGCGGACCGTGGGTGTGGACGTGGTACGCGCCGTCGGCGGACGCGATCACGTCGACGTGGGCGCGGGTCAGCCGGTACAGCGCGAGGAGGGCGGCCACCGCACCGCCGGCCGCGACACCGAGCGGGACGCCCAGGACGACGACGCCGAGGACGGTCGCGAGGTACGCCGGGAACTCGCGGTGCCGGTGCACGCGCCGGATGTGGGCGAAGCTCACCATCTGGATGCCGACGACGAGCACCAGCGCGGCCAGTGCGGCGAGCGGGATCCGGCGCAGCCCGCCGGCCAGGGCCAGCGCGGCGAGGACCACCCAGCAGCCGTGCAGCACGGACGACCAGCGGGAGACCGCCCCGGCCTGGATGTTCGCGGTGCTGCGGACGGCGCCGCCGGCGACCGGGAGGCCGCCGCAGAGGCCGGAGGCGATGTTGGCCAGGCCCTGGCCGCGGAGCTCGCGGTCGAGGTCGCCGGGGCGGTGCGTCATGCGGTCGACCGCGACGGAGGAGAGGAGGGACTCGACCCCGGCCACGGCTGCGACGGTGAGCACGGCGGCCAGCAGGGCGGGCCACTGCGCGGCCAGCACACCCGGGGACGGCAGGGCCGCCACGGCGTGGTCGTGCCAGCCGGGCAGTTGTACCCGGGCGACTTCGAGCCCGAGGCCCATCGACAGGGCGGTGCCGGCCGCGACCGCCACCAGGGCCGCAGGAACCCGGGAGAGTGCCCGGCCGATCCGCCCGGAGCGGCCCGGCAGGCGGCCGAGGCGGGGCCAGCCGACGAGGACGGCGATGGCGGCGGCGCCGACGGCGAGCGCCGCAGGATGAGGGCCGGCCAGCTGGTGCGGCAGGGCGAGCAGATTCGCCAGGGCCGAGCTCTGCGGCGATCCGCCGAGGACGACGTGGAGCTGGGCGAGCGCGATGGTGAGCCCCACCCCGGCCAGCATGCCGTGCACGACGGCGGGGGAGACGGCGAGGGCGGCCCGGGCCACTCGCAGGGCGCCGAGCAGGAGTTGCAGCAGACCGGCGGCGACGGTGACGGCACAGGCCGCCTGCCAGCCGTACCGGGTGATGACGCCGGCGATGATCACGGTCAGAGCGGCCGACGGCCCGCTGACCTGCAGCGGCGTGCCGCCGAGGAGCCCGGCGACCAGGCCGCCGGCTGCCGCGGCCACCAGCCCCGCAGTGAGCGGTGCGCCGGTGGCCAGGGCGATGCCGAGCGAGAAGGGCACCGCGATGAGGAAGACCGCCAGCGAAGCCGGCAGGTCGTGCAGCAGGAGGGCGCGACCCGAGCGGCTGCCCTTGGGGGGCTGCGGTGTCGGCGGCGCGTGGTCGGTGGTGTCAGAGGCGATGGGTGCGGAGGAAATGTCGAGGGTCATGGCTTCCCGTCTCTCCGGGGAACGAACGCAGTCAGGTCCGGCGATGGTGCGCAACAGGCGGATCGGCTGTCGTGGGTCGCGACGGTTGGGCGGGATGGTGTGAGCGCGGCCGGCGGAGGATGCGCACGGGGCTCATAGACCATCAATGCTCGGTTGGCCAAGAGTCGGTAAACCGAGAGTAATGAGATCTTTGCACAGCGTGAATCCGAACGACAGGCCGGAGCGGTGGATTCACCTTTATGAGTGGCCACTGCCGGGTGAGGGAACCCGGCGGGCGCAGTGAAGCCTCAGGGCCGCCGAACGCCCAGGTCAGAGCGGTCGGCGGCCCCGGGGGACAGCGGCGGTCGGACGGCGGGTCAGGCCGGGGCGGCATCCAGGTGCGTCGCGCCGAGAACGAATTCCGGGTCGACCTGGGTCGCCAGATCGATGCCGGTCTTGGCGTTGCCCCAGCTCTCCGCGTTCCGCAGGTGGAAGTGGACGGCCTGGGCGGTGTAGCGGCGCGGGTCGCGCCGGGCGAGGGCGCCGTCGGCCGCTGCCGTCAGCTGCGCCAGGACCTCGCGGTTCGCCGGCTCCAGGGTCCGCAGCGCCGGCTCTGCCCCCTGCTCCAGGCGGCGCACCCACTCCGAGTGCCCGAAGGAGGTCAGCAGGTCGTCTCCGACCTCACGGCGGAGGAAGGCGAGGTCGTCGGGGCCCTGCACCTTGTTGCCGATCACCCGCAGGCTGACGCCGAAGTCGCGGGCGTACTCCTTGTACTGCCGGTACACCGAGATGCCCTTGCGGGTCGGCTCGGCGACCAGGAACGTCAGGTCGAACCGGGTGAACAGGCCGGAGGCGAAGGAGTCGGAACCGGCGGTCATGTCGGTCACCACGTACTCGTGCTGACCGTCGAGCAGGTGGTTCAGCAGGAGTTCGACCGCGCCGACCTTGGAGTGGTAGCAGGCGACTCCGAGGTCCTCCTCGGTGAAGGCTCCGGTGGCCATCAGCCGTACCGATCCCTCGTCGAGCGCGACGGGGCGGGCGCATGCGGCGTAGACGGGGTTGTCCTCGACGATGCGCAGCAGGCGCGAGCCGCGGCCGGGGGGCGTCGTCTTGATCATCTCGTCGGCGGAGGTGATCAGCGGGTTGTCGCCGCGCAGGTAGTCCTTGATCATCGGCAGGTGTGCGCCGAGCGAGGGCAGGGCCCCGCCCTGGTCGTCCGTCAGGCCGAGCGCGGGGCCGAGGTGTTGGTTGATGTCGGCGTCGACGGCGATCACCGGATGGCCGACGGCGGCCAGGTGGCGGATGAACAGCGCGGACAGCGTGGTCTTGCCGCTGCCGCCCTTGCCGACGAAGGCGATCTTCATCTGGGACTCCGGGCTCTCGCGCCGGCGCACGGGACCGCCGCCGGGTGTTGGAAATCGTTATCGTCACCGATAGTGGCATGGTAGCGGTGGTTTGGGGTGCCGCGGGTGAGGGAAGGCCGGATTGCCTCGATCGGGTGATGCCGGGGTGGGTGTGTCGACTGGGTCGGGGCAGTCATTACTCTCGCGTAGGTGAGCACTGGAACTGATCCCCTCGCCCCGCTGGCCGACCTGCCCGGGGTGCCCGAGGCCGTCGCCGAGGTGCGCAAGGCCGTGGACCGCCTGTACGGGCACCGTGTGATGCGCCGCCGAGCCGGCGAGGTGACCTCCGAGGCGGCCCTGCGCGGCGCCCGTGCCTCGGCGGCGCTGGACGGTGCCGACTGGCCGCTCGAGGAGATCCGGCGCCGCAGCGACTTCGGCGGGGACCGGGAGGCCCGCACGGTCGGCGGGGCCCTGCGGATCTCCGCCGAGGCCGGGCAGCTGCTCGGCGTGTGGCGGCACTCGCCACTCCAGGTGCTGGCCCGGCTGCACCTGCTGGCCGCGGGTGACGGTACGGAGGCCGCCGGCCGGCCGCGCCGTGCGGCGGAGCCGGTCGAGCCGCTGTTCCCCCTTGAGCTCGCCGCCTCCGAGGGGCTGGAGCGGGCCGTCGAGAAGGTCGACATCCCGCCGGCGCCGTCCGCCGACGAGGCAGCCGCCCGGCTGGACCAGTTGGCCCAGCTGCTGGTGGCCCGTTCGGAGGGCGCGGCGAGCGGCACGCCGGCGCTCGTGGTCGCCGCGGTCGTGCACGGCGAACTGATGGCACTGCGTCCGTTCGGGGCACACAACGGCCTGATCGCGCGCGCCGCGCAGCGCATCGTGCTGATCGCGGAGGGCCTCGACCCCAAGTCGATCTGCCCTGCCGAGGTGGGCCTCGCCGAACTCGGCACCGCCGCGTACCGCGAGGCGCTGGCCGGCTATCTGAGCGGTACCGGGGAGGGCATGGCCCGCTGGATCGTCCACTGCGGCGCCGCGCTGCGCCTCGGGGTTCGGGAGAGCACGGCGGTGTGCGAGGCGATGCAGCGCGGCATGGTCTGACGCGCCGGGCCGGCCGCCCGTTCGGACGCCTTCGGGTGCCGGGCGGCGGCCGCACGCACAGATGCGGCGGCA
Organism: Kitasatospora sp. NPDC059571; assembly: GCF_042735675.1. Taxonomy (NCBI): domain Bacteria; kingdom Bacillati; phylum Actinomycetota; class Actinomycetes; order Kitasatosporales; family Streptomycetaceae; genus Kitasatospora; species Kitasatospora sp. NPDC059571. The sequence continues at coordinate 14,886 of NZ_JBHWBW010000079.1, read as the reverse complement.
CCGGATGCTTCGCGGGTGCCGCCGCTGGTACAGGTACCGGGTTACCAAGCATGCACCGGAAGTGCCCATCAGGTGGGGATCCTGCCCGTTCACCTGGTGCGGCGGCCCGTCAGCGGGTCGGCTGCATGTGGGTGCCCAATTATCTGTACGCGGTCCGTGGGGCCTGAACTGAGTTGTCGGAACGACCTCTTAGGGTCCTGCCGGGTCTCGCGGGCCGTAAGTCCTTTCTATCGCGGATCGCCGCAAAGCGGAACCCGAAAGAAGAAGATTTTCCCGATTGTCCGATTCGGCGTCGCGGCACTCCCGACCGTGTTCCGTACCAGGTCACGGCCGGTCGGGCCATCAGATCGCCGGGCGCTTGCGCCGCGATGTGTACCAGAGCAGTCCGACCGTCACGGCGGCCGTGCCGACCGCCACGGCGAGCAGGACCGAGCGGCTCGGGGCGGAGAACTCCGGGAGCCGGCGGCGGAGTTCGACCGGCCGGCTGAACACGAGCACCGGCCAGCTGCGGGCCGCCGCCTCCTTGCGCAGCGCCCGGTCCGGGTTGACCGCGGACGGATGGCCGACCGCCTCCAGCAGGGGGAGGTCGGTCGAGGAGTCGCTGTAGGCGTAGCAGTCGGCAAGGTCGTAGCCCTGGGACTCGGCGAGCTCGCGGATGGCAGCGGCCTTGTTCTCAGCGTAGGCGTAGTACTCGATCTCGCCCGTGTAGCGGCCGTCCTCGACCTTGAGGCGGGTGGCGATCACGTGGTCCGCGCCCAGCAGGCGGCCGATCGGCTCGACCACCTCGGAGCCGGAGCTGCTGACGATGACCACGTCCCGGCCGGCCGCGTGGTGCTTCTCGATCAGCGACGCCGCCTCGTCGTAGATGATCGGATCGATCAGTTCGTGGAGGGTCTCCGAGACGATCTCGCGGACCTGCTGCACGTTCCACCCGCGGGTGAGGGCCGACAGGTACTGCCGCATCTTCTCCATCTGATCGTGGTCCGCGCCGCCGATCAGGAAGACGAACTGTGCGTAGGCGCTCTTCAGCACCGCCCGACGGTTGATCAGGCCGCCCTGGTAGAAGGGCCGGCTGAACGCGAGGGCGCTCGATTTGGCGATGATCGTCTTGTCGAGGTCGAAGAAGGCCGCGGTGCGCGGCACGCCGAACGGGCGCCGAGCGGCGTGCGCGGTGACCCCCTCCGGATCCTCGGCCGTCGGTTCGGCGCCCTCGCGCGTCGGATCGGCGGCGGGGGCGTGGGTGCCCTCGCGTGCGCCGTCAGGGGTGTCGTCCGCGCCGATTGCGGGGGCGGTCGGGTCGGCGGCCGGCGTGGTGTCCTCGGCGGGCGCGGGGCCCGTCAGCGGCGACCGCGCGGTGTCCGAGGTGCGGCGGGACTTCTCCGCGGGTGCGGCCCGGTGCCCCTTGTCGGGGGTCGGCCGGGGCTCGGTGGGAGCGGTCCCGTTCGAGCTCTCGGGGCCGCGGTCGACGGAGTCGGCGTTCTCGGTGGTGTCCACGGGATCCGAGGATAGAGGGCTCTGCAAATGACCCCGCCAAACGGTGTACTCCCGACCGTGCGGGTTTGTGTTTCTGGCCGCTCGGGTACACCATGGAAGTCACGGATCGTTCGCGACCGTGCTAACCCGGTCCGGCTCCTCCCCCCCGAGTCGGGCCGTGGATAGACGACCCCCGCTCTCCCCCCCGGCGGGGGTCGTCGCATGTCCGGGCCCGTTCACCAGGCCCGTTGACGCGATTCGCCCCCGGATGCGGGCCGTTGCGGCCCCTGGGCGCTGATCCGCCGTTGATCATTCGAACGTTCCGGCGACTCGCCACACTCGTCACTCTGGGTAGCTGAATGATCAATGTTCGCACGCCTTCTTCATAGCCCCGAAGAGGGCTCGTGCGTCAATTCTCCGGTGTATTGCCCCCCTGGCGAGTGAACCGAGTTATCCACATCCCCGTGTTGTCCACAGGCATTCGAGTGGTGGCGGACGGATTGATCGGCGGACGCCACCGTGGTGCTCGGGCAGCCGTCCCGCCCGAACCTCGGGCACCGGGGCGGCGGCCCGCCGACCCGCGCCGCGGCACACGAGCGCGCCCCGTCCGGGTCGGCCCGCACCGGACACCGCCCATTCGGGGGAGAGCGCCATGCAGACACCGACCACCGACTCCGACTTCGCCGACCGTGCGGGGCCGAGCGGGCCGCTGATCGTCACCGAGGACACCGCCCTGGCCGAGCAGCTGGTGCGCCTGTGCACCGCCGCCGGGGTCGAGCCCCAGCTGGCCCGCGGCATGCCGCCCGCCCGGACGAGCTGGGAGAACGCACCCCTGGTGCTGGTCGGCGACGACGTTGCGGAGCGGTGCACCGGGCTCGCCAGACGCCCGGGAGTCCTGCTGCTCGGGCTCGACCTCGACGACGGCGCCGTATGGGTCCGGGCCGTACGGCTCGGCGCCGAGCACGTGATCTTCCTGCCGGACGCGCAGCCCTGGCTGCTCGACCGGATCTCGGACGCGGTCGAGGGCGTGGGCCCGCCGGCGCTCACCGTCGGCGTGCTCGGCGGCCGCGGCGGGGCAGGGGCCTCCACTCTGGCGTGCGCTCTCGCGGTGACCGCGGCCCGGTCCGGCCACCGCACCATGCTCGTCGACGCCGACCCGCTCGGCGGTGGTCTCGACGTGCTGCTCGGCGGTGAGACGTCGGACGGGGTGCGCTGGCCCGACCTGGCCGGCTCCCGGGGCCGGCTCAGCAGCGCCGAGCTCGCGAAGGCACTCCCGGAACTCCACCGGCTCAGCGCGCTCTCCTGGGATCGCAGCGACTGTCTGACCATCCCGCCCGAGGCGATGCAGAGCGTCCTCGCCGCGGCCAGGCGCCGGGGCGGCCTCGTGGTGGTCGACCTGCCGCGGCACCTCGATGCCGCTGCCGCCGAGGCACTGGAGCAGGTCGACACCGGTCTGCTCGTGGTCCCCGCCGAGCTGCGGGCCCTGGCGGCGACCGGCCGGGTCGCCGCTGCCGCTCGGATGCGTCTCGCCGACCTTCGCGCCGTGGTCCGGGTGCCAGGCACGATCGGCCTGTCGGCCGACGAGATCGCCCGCAACCTCCGGCTGCCCTGCGCGGGTGAACTCCCCTCCGAGCCCGGCCTCGGCCAGGACGTGGAGCGCGGCACGCCACCCGGCGTCCGCGAGCAGGGGCCGCTCGCCCGCTTCTGCAGCAGCTTCCTGACCGAGGTCATGCCGCCGGTCGCCGCCGCCGAAGGGGGTGCGCTGTGAGGGGCCGTCGTCCCGGGGGCCGGGCCCCGGCCGATTCCGGCGCACACCGCTCCGGAGTGCGCCGCAGTCTGCGGCACAGTTCGCTTTGGGCGGCGCCGGACGCCGTGGCTGCCGAGCCCAGTGCCCGGGGAGCGCGTGGCCTGGCCGGGCACCGGACGGACGCGCAGCGGCCAGGTGCCCTCGTCGACGCCGTCCGAATGCACCTCGCCGAGGCCGGTGTGCAGCCCACCACCGGATCCGTCGCAGCGGCACTGCGGGCGCACCGCCCGTCGCTCGGCGGGAGCGACGTCCTGGACGCCGTCCGGGCGATCCAGGCCGAGCTGATCGGGGCCGGACCGCTGGACGCCCTGCTCACCCGGCCCGGCGTGACCGATGTCCTGGTCAATGCACCCGACGAGGTGTGGATCGACTGCGGCAGCGGCCTGCACCCGGCGGAGGGGGTGCGCTTCCCCGATGCCGAGGCCGTGCGCCGCCTCGCCCACCGGCTGGCGACCGCGGCGGGGCGTCGTCTGGACGACGCGATGCCGTGGGTGGACGCCCGGCTGCCGGACGGCACCCGGCTGCACGCGGTGCTGCCGCCGATCGCGGCCGGCTGCACGCACATCTCGCTCAGGACATGCCGTTCCCGGCCCTTCACGATGGCCGAACTCATTGCCCGCGGGGCGCTGCCGCCGGACGGCGCCGACCTGCTCGCCGGGATCGTCCGGGCCCGGCTGTCGATGCTCATCAGCGGAGGCACCGGCAGCGGCAAGACCACCCTCCTGGCGGCGCTGCTCGGCCTCGCCGACCCCGACGAACGGATCGTCCTTGCCGAGGACTCGGCCGAACTCCGCCCGGCGCACCCGCACGTCGTCCGCCTCCAGGGCCGCCCGGCCAATCAGGAGGGCCTCGGCGAGCTCACCCTCCGGGACCTCGTCCGGCAGGCCCTGCGGATGCGCCCCGACCGCCTGGTGGTCGGCGAGGTGCGCGGCCCCGAGGTGGTCGATCTGCTCGCCGCCCTCAACACGGGCCACGAAGGCGGCTGCGGCACGGTGCATGCGAACGCAGCCGCCGACGTTCCGGCCAGGTTGGAGGCTCTCGGCTCGCTGGCCGGGCTCGACCGCTCCTCGCTGCACAGCCAGCTCCGGGCAGCCCTGGACGTGGTGGTCCACGTGGCCAGGGACCGCCTGACCGGCCTGCGCCGAGTCGCCGAGATCCACACGGTCATCGACCGGGGGAACGGCCTCTCCGGCACCCTCCCGGCCGTGTTCCTCCGAGCGGACGGGCGCTGCGAACGCGGCCCGGGCTGGGCCGGCCTCCAGCAGACCTGCGCCGATCGCGGTACCGCCCTCCCGGCCGTTGCGGGAGGCCCCGAATGACGCTGTGCCGACTGGAGATGGTCTGGGGGCTGATCCTCTGCGTCATCGCCGGGACGGCCTGGCGACTGCTCGACGCAGCCGTACGCGGCACACGCCCCGACGACACCGGGACGCACGGGAGGCGACACCGATGAACATCGACGAGATGGGCAGGGCCCTGGCCGCAGGCAGCGCCGTGCTCGCATGCCGGCTCGCCCTGCGCGGTCGTCGGCCCGCCGCACGGCGCACCCGCGCGCTGCTCGGACGGCCCGCGCGGATCCGCCCACTCCGGTGGGTGCGGTCAGCGGCCGCTGCCGCGGCGGGGCGTCGCCCGGCCTGGGCCGTGCCCGAACTCCTGCTCCTACCGGTCGGACTGGCCGTCAGCCGGACGACGGAATCGGTGGTCCCGCTGCTCATGGCCGTGGCAGCGGTGGTGCCGCTCCGCCGCTGGCGGCTCCGTCGGCGGCGGGCTGCGACCGCCGGACGGCGAACGGCTGCCGTCATCGACCTCTGCGCCGGACTGGTGGCCGAGCTCCGCAGCGGCGCCACACCCGAGTACGCCCTCCGGACCGTCATCGACCGCAGCATGACCCTGCGGCAGGACCTCGGTCGCGAGCCCAGTGCCCGGCTGGCCGCCGTACGGTACGGCGCCGATGTCCCGGCCGCGTTCCACCTGATCGCCGAACTGCCCGGCGGGCGCGGCGCCGGCGCGGTCGCCGCCTGCTGGCAGATCAGCGCGGACAGCGGCACCGGCCTCGCACTCGGCCTCGACCGCATTGCCGACGCCCTGCGAGCCGAACGGGCGCTCAGCGAGGAGGTGGCCGGCGAACTCGCCGGCGCCCGTACCACCGTCGCGCTGCTCGCCGCGCTGCCGGTCTTCGGACTCGCACTCGGCACGGCCCTCGGGGCGCGGCCGCTGCCGGTCCTCCTGCACACACCGACCGGCCTGGCCTGCCTGACCACGGGAGTCCTGCTGGAGGCCGCAGGCCTGGCCTGGACAGCGCGAATCGTCCGGGCAGCCGAGGACGCCCCGGATGCCGGGACGGGCCGTCGCACCCGGCAGCAGGAGCGGACGGCAGACCTGCCCGGGGCGGGCGTCGACTGCGGCCTCTCGCGGACGAAGCCGGCTCGCGCAGGTCGACGGTCGGCCGCGGCCTGGCACCCGCATCACCCGACCGGGGCGGAGGCCGTGCGATGAACACCACGCTGGCCGCAACCGCCGCCCTGGCGGCCGCAGCGGGAGCAACGGCAGTGTCCGCGGCCGGACCGCTCCGCCGCGCCGGCGCCCGGCGGAGGCTCGACCGACGACTTCCCGGCGGCTGCGCCGGCCGGGCCCGGCGGCACGCCCTCGGCGGCCGCGCCGCCGGGCGGATCGGACGTCCGGACTCCCCGCGCGCAGCTGGCTGCTGCCGATCTCGGCCGGCCTCGCCTCCGCCGCCGTCCTCGGCGGTGCGGTGGGGCTGGTGGTCGGGTCGGTCGTCGCGGCAGCCGCCTACTGCTGGCTCCCCAAGCTGCCCACCCGCGAGACGCGGCGGGTCGCAGCCCAGCGCGAACGTCTGATCCGTCAGATCCCGCTCACTGCGGAGCTGCTGGCCGCCTGCCTCGGATCCTCGTGCTCGCCGGGGCGAGCCGCCGCGGCGGTCGCGGCGAGCATCGACTCGCCGATGCGGGAGCGACTCGGCAGCGCCGTCATCCACCTGTCCCTCGGCGCCCCTCCCGAGCTGTGCTGGGAACAACTGGGCGCCGACTGCCCGCCCCTCGCACCGCTCGCCCGCTGCCTGGCCCGGACGAGCCGGAGCGGCGCACCTCCCGCCGACGCGCTCAGCGGGCTGGCGCAGGCCCAGCGGGCGGCCGCCGGACGCGCAGCACACGCGAGGGTGCGCCGGGCCGGGGTGCTCGCCACCGCTCCCCTCGGAGTCTGCTTCCTGCCGGCCTTCGTCCTGATCGGCGTGGTCCCGGTGGTGACCGGCCTCACGGCCCTCTACGCCCACCGCATCTGAGCTGCCGCACCGCGCTCGGCGTCTCCCTCATCTCTGCTCATGCCGGCATCTCTGCTCATCCCGGCATCTCTGAGCATCCCGGCCCGCCACGGCCCCGTGGCGGTGTTCGCCTCCCTCTCTGACCCAGGAGTCCCCGATGTCGCTCTCCACCACCTCCACCATCCAGGTCCCCGTCCCCGCCTTCCGGGAGCCTGCCGACCGCCGCCGTACGGGCCGGACGGCCGCGCTGCCCGATGCCGCGCGGCGCCCGTGCGGACTCGTCGTCCGGTCGGCGCGTGCGCGGTGCCGACAGCGCCTCGCTCTGACTGCACGGAGGATTCGGCGGCGCCTCCACGGTTCGCCGGATGCCGGCATGACGACGGCGGAGTACGCGATCGGCACGATCGCGGCGTGCGCCTTCGCCGCGATCCTCTACCGCGTGGTGACCAGCGACGCCGTATCCGGTGCGATCGGCCAGCTCCTGGACCGGGCCCTCCATGCGGTCTGAGCAGCGGCCCGCCGCCGCAGCAGCCCCCAGCACCGCGCCTTCCGGCGCACCCTCGCCCGGCCCGCGCCCGATCCGATTGCGCAGTCGACGACCGAACCGCCCCGCGGGCGGCAACGGGAGTGGAACCGCCCGGTCCGCGCCGGAGGCCGGGATGGTCACCGCGGAGACGGCAGTGGCCCTGCCGGCCATGGTGCTGCTCGCCGCTCTCCTGATCTGGGGGCTCGTCGCCGCGAGTGCCCAGATCCGCTGCGTCGACGCGGCCCGGGCCGGCGCCCGGGCAGCCGCCCGCGGGGATGCGGATGCGGCGGACGTGGCGAGGGCCGCTGCGCCTCCCGGCGCCACGGTCGAGGTCGTTCAGGAGGCGGAGAGCGTCCGGGTCACGGTGGAGGCTCCGTGCCCCGGTCCCGGGCGGCTCGGCGCGGCACTCTCCGCCCGCCTCGGAGCCTCGGCGGTTGCCGCACGCGAGGACGTGACCGGTGGGGGAGGAGAGGCTGCGCCATGGCCCTCGTGATCTGCGGACGGCGGCGCCCTCCGCCCGGAGTCGGCGTTGCCGCGGGCGGGAGGCCCGTGGCGGCGTACCCGGCGGACGGCGGCTCGGCGACGGTGTGGCTGCTGGCGCTCGGCATGATCGGCTGCGCGGTCTTCGCCGCCGCGCTCGCGGTGGGTTCCGTCGTGGCCGCCCGCCACCGGGCGGAAGCGGCCGCGGATCTTGCGGCCCTGGCCGCGGCCGACCGGCTGTTGGTCGACGCGGACGGGGGATGCGGTGCGGCGGGCCGGATCGCGGCGGCACAGCACGCGACCCTGGTGTCCTGTTCCCCGCGGTGGGACGCCGACGCCGTCGAGGTCGTGGTGGAGGTGCCCACGAGTGCCCTGCCGGTGCTCGTGGGCCCCGCGAGAGCCCGGTCCCTGGCCGGTCCGGTGTGGGCGTGGGGCCCCGGCGACGGGACTCGGCCCGGATCCGCTGTCGGACCGGATCCCGCACGGCTCGGCGGGCCGCGCTCACGCAGTCCCCGACGCGCCCCCGTCCCCGTCCGTCCCTCCACTTCGGCCGTCGCCCCCACCGTCGCCCCCGCTTCTGACTCCGCTCTCGCCCTTGTCCGCGGGGGCACCCGACAGCAGGACGTCCAGGAGCCGTACCGCCGCCGCCTTGTCCAGCGGATCATTGCCGTTGCCGCACTTCGGCGACTGCACGCAGGACGGGCACCCGCGCTCGCACTCGCAGGCCGCGATGGCGTCTCGGGTGGCGGTGAGCCACTGCACGGCCCGGCGGAATCCCCGCTCGGCGAAGCCGGCGCCACCGGGGTGGCCGTCGTAGACGAAGACCGTGGGCAGCCCGGTGTCCGGGTGCAGCGGGACGGACACCCCGCCGATGTCCCACCGGTCGCAGGTGGCGAACAGCGGGAGCAGCCCGATCGACGCGTGCTCGGCCGCATGGGCGGCGCCGGGCAGTTGGTCCAACGGGATCTCGGCGTCGAAGAGCTGATCCTCCGTCACCGACCACCACACGGCCCGGGTCCGCAGCGTGCGGGGAGGAAGGTCCAGCTTGCTCTCGCCGAGGATCTCGCCGGTGGAGATCCTCTTGCGCAGGAAGCCGACCACCTGGTTGACGACCTCGACGGCCCCGAAGCTGAGCCGGGCCTCGCCCCACTCCTCGGTGGTGTCCGTCCCCAGTATCGAGATGGAGGTGATGTCCCGGGCCGAGGTCGTGTAGGGCGGGTCGGCGGCCTCGACCAGGGCCACCGAGCTCTCCAGGTCGAGGTCCCGTACGAGGTAGCTGCGGCCCTGGTGGATGTGGACGGCCCCGGCATGGACGGTGGTGTGGGCGGCGGCCGCGTCGACCGTGCCCAGGAGCCGTCCGGTGGCCACCTCCACGATCTGAACGGGGCTGCCGCCGCTGCCCCGGAGGTCCACCCGGTCCGCGGCCCGCTCCCGGCGGGTCCAGTACCAGGCGCCGTCCGCCCGGCGGCGCAGCAGTCCGCGGCGTTCCAGGGCCGGGAGCAGCCGGCCGGTCGACGGCCCGAAGAGCTCGATGTCGGCATCGACGATCGGCAGTTCGGCAGCGGCAGCACAAAGGTGCGGTGCCAGCACGTGCGGGTTGTCGGGGTCGAGTACCGTCGCCTCCACCGGCGTCGCGAAGAGCGCCTCGGGGTGGTGCACCAGATAGGTGTCCAGCGGATCGTCCCGGGCGATCAGGACGGCGAGTGCCCCCTGCGCCTCCCGTCCGGCGCGGCCGGCCTGCTGCCACAGCGATGCCCTGGTGCCCGGGTAGCCGGCCATCAGGACGGCGTCCAGACCGCTGACGTCGACACCGAGTTCGAGCGCCGAGGTCGAGGCCAGGCCGAGCAGCCGACCGGACTGCAGAGCGCCTTCCAGTGCCCGGCGCTCCTCGGCGAGGTAGCCGCCTCGGTAGGCCGCCACCCGCCCGGAGAGCGGCGTGCCGAGCAGGTCCTGCGCCTGCAGCGCGACCAGCTCGGCGGCCCGCCGGGACCGGACGAACGCCACGGTCCGGGTGCCCGATTCGACCAGGTCGGTGAGCAGGTAGCCGGCCTCGGCGGTCGCGGTCCGCCGGACGGGGGCGCCCTGTTCGCCGACGTGCTCCGTGAGCGGGGGCTCCCAGAGCGCGAACACCATCGGCCCGCGCGGGGAGGAGTCCTCGGTGACGGCCGTCGCGGGCAGCCCGGTCAGCCGCTCCGCGGTCACGGCGGGCTCCGCCGTCGTCGCGGAGGCGAGCAGGAACGTCGGCGACGCGCCGTACCGGGCGCACAGTCTGCGCAGCCGGCGCAGCACCTGCGCGACGTGCGAGCCGAACACCCCGCGGTAGCTGTGGCACTCGTCGATCACCACGTACCGCAGCGCCTTGAGGAAGGAGGACCACCTGGGGTGGGAGGGCAGGATGCCGCGGTGCAGCATGTCCGGGTTGGTGAGCACGTACGAGGCGTACTGGCGGACCCATTCGCGTTCCTCGGGTGGCGTGTCGCCGTCGTAGAGCGCCACCCTGACGCGCGGCGGGACGAGCGCGGCGGCGCGGCGGCGCTGGTCCGCGGCGAGTGCCTTGGTCGGGGCGAGGTAGAGCGCGGTCGCGCCGCGCCCGTTGCGGGCCTCGCTGCCGTCGAGCAGGGTGCTGAGGACGGGGGCCAGGTAACCGAGGGACTTGCCCGACGCGGTTCCGGTGGCGATCACGGTGGTCCGGCCCGCCATGGCGAGTTCCATCGCCTCCGCCTGGTGCGCCCACGGCTCGCGAACCCCGAGCTCCCGCGCGGCTTGTCGGATTTCCGGACGGATTGCTTCCGGCCAGGAGGCATGGCGTGCGGAGCGCGCGGGCAAGTGCTCCGTATGGGTGAGGCGATCCGACCGGCCCCGGTTGGCGGACAGGGTCTCAAGCAGGGCCTCGGGCGAGCTGTGACGGGGCGGCATGAGGACCCAGTGTGTCACCGGCGTGACGGAGAATCGCCGCAAGCCATCGTGCGGGCATGCTCGCAGGTGGTTGAATGAGCCCGTGACGGCCGCATGGCCGAGGGACGCACGCCGACGCCATCCGCACGGCATGCCTCGCCCGGCCTGCGACCACGCGGTGGCGGCCGCCCGGCCGAGGATCGCAATGACGTAGCAAGGCAAGGTGCTGGAGGTTCCGTGGACCTGTCCCTGTCGACCCGTACGGTTGGCGATCGCACGGTCGTCGAAGTCGGCGGCGAGATCGATGTGTACACCGCCCCCAAGCTGCGGGAGCAGCTGGTCGAGCTCGTCAACGACGGCAACTACCACCTCGTCGTCGACATGGAGGGCGTTGACTTCCTCGACTCCACCGGCCTCGGCGTGCTGGTGGGCGGACTCAAGCGGGTCCGTGCGCACGAGGGTTCGCTGCGCCTGGTCTGCAACCAGGAGCGGATTCTGAAGATCTTCCGGATCACCGGTCTGACCAAGGTGTTCCCGATCCACACGTCGGTGGACGACGCGGTCGCCGCCACCGACTGACAACCTTCCGCCGTACCGGCGGGGCCGTTGATGGCTCCGCCGGTGCGCGGGGCTCGGTCGGGCCTGTGCGGCACCGCCGAGCGATCGGACCGACGAGGGAGCAACCCCGGAGGGGGAGGAATGGCAACCGTCGAACTTCGATTCAGCGCGCTTCCCGAGCACGTGCGCACGGCGAGGCTGGTCGCCGCTGCCGTGGCGAGACGAGCGGGCGTGGACGAGTCGGTGCTCGACGAGGTGCGCCTCGCCGTGGGCGAGGCGTGTTCCCGCGCCGTCGGTCTGCACCAGCGCGGCGACGCCCAGGGCGCGATCCGTGTCGCCCTGATCGAGCAGGAGAAGCGTTTCCTCATCGAGGTGGCCGACGAGGCCGGCCCGATTCCGCTGGCCGCCCCGACTGCCGACGAAGGCTCCGACCGCGACGATGACGCGCTCGGTCTTGCGGTCATCAGCGGCCTGGTCGAGGACGTCGAGGTCAGCAACGGCTCCGACGGCGGCCTGATCCGGATGAGCTGGCCGGTGTCCTCCGCCCCCGTCGCGGTCTGACGACTCCCGCCCCCGCTCCTGCTCCTCTGTTCCCGACCTGCCCCGGCCTGACCCCGTCCGGCGCCGATTCCGCGCTCGGTCCTGAGTCACCTCCGGCCCGCTGTCGGTTGACAAAATGTTGATTCCCGCGGTTCCCTGCTGCCCGGCGCGACCGGTACGGCACGAGAACGACGGGAAGAGAACCCATGCGGATACGCATCCTGTGGCCGGCCGGCCGGACGACGGCCGAGCTCCGGTCGACGCCCACCTCCGACCGCCTCTGGCAGGCGCTGCCCATCTCCTCGACAGCCCTGACCTGGGGCGACGAGGTCTATTTCGACACCGGCGTGAGTGCGGCCCCCGAGCCCGATGCGCAGCAGGTGGTCGAGCCCGGCACGGTGGCGTTCTGGACGGACGGCGACAGTCTGGCGCTGCCGTTCGGGCCCACGCCGATCTCACGCGGGGACGAGTGCCGGCTGGCGAGCCCGTGCAACGTCCTGGGCACGCTCGACGGCGACCCCGCGGTGCTGCGGACGGTGCGTCCCGGCGATGTGATCCGGGTCGAGCGGGCGTGAGCACCCGTGCGCGCTGAGCGCCCCTGATCAGGGGCGATCGGTGGCGACCTGGCAGGGGCGGTCAGAGGCGGTCAGGGGTGATTCTGCGGCCGGGCAGGCGGGCCGTGTAGGTTCGCAGATCGATGTCCGCGACCGAAAGGCCACCCCGGTGAACAAGCGACTGCTGACCGTCCCCGTGCTCGGCGCGCTGCTCGCCTTCGGCACCGTCGCCTGCAGCAGCGACAACAGTGCCGCGCTGGACTCCTGGGCCAAGGGCGTCTGCGACGCCGCCAAGGACCCGATAACGCAGTCGCGTGCCGCGCTGGCAGACACCGCCAAGGTCATCCCCGGTGAGGCGCCCGCCGACCTCCAGAAGCGGCTGTCGACCGACCTCGCCGGCCTGGCCAAGGCCAACCAGGGCCTTGCCGACGCCGTGGACAAGGCGGGAGCGCCCAAGTCCGACGACGGTGCGACCTCGCAGAAGGAGGCCGTGGACGAGCTGCGGAAGGCCGCGCAGGGGTACCTCGACGTCCAGAAGAAGCTGAACGCCCTGGCCACCATGGACCAGGCGAAATTCGCCGATGGTCTCCGCAGCGTCGGGGACCAGGTGCAGCAGGTGGCCCAGCTGTCCACCAACGGGCTGAACCGGCTGCAGACCGGCGAGATCGGCGACGCGGTGAAGCGGCAGCCGGGCTGCAAGGCGGGCGCCCTGCCGGCCGGCGCTGACGGGGCGTCCCCGGGCGCCTCCGCCCCCGTCGCGCCGGAGGGGTCCGTCGCGCCCTCCCTCAGCCACTCCGGCGCCAACCCGTCGGGCTCCGCCCAGTCCGGGAAGCCCTCGGCCTCGGCTTCCGCCTCCGCAGGCACCTCCGCAGCGCCCGGCGCCTCGTCCTCCGGTTCCGCCGACCCGAGCGCCTCGGCCGGCTGATCCCCTCCCCTGGCTCGCCCCCCTCCCCGGCTCACCGCCCTCTCCGGCTGACGATCATCTCCGGCCGACGGTCCACGCCGGGCGGCTATCCCTGGCCTGACGGCGCCGGGCCCGTGGTGGACGCCCGGCCGGGAGGGCGCGGGGGACAATGGCGGGGTGACCAACAGCCCTGCCCCGGACCCCACCCGCCTCGCCCGGTTCCGCGAGGCCCTGCTCGCCGCCCAGTACACCGCCGACGGCTGCCTCGACCTGCTGGGACCGACCGCCTACGCGGCGCTCGCCCGCAGCGAGACGGTGCCCGCGCTGCGGGCCACGCGCGGTGGCAGCCCGCTGGAGACCCTGGTGCGGCTCTTCCTGCTGCAGCAGCCGGTGAGCCACGCCGCGGCCGCTGCCGCCCTGCCCGTCGAGGACTGCCTGGCCGACGGCTGGCTGACGCGGGACGGCGACGACGTCCGGGCCACCGTGGATGTCCGCCCGTACGCCAACGAGGTCGCGGGGCTGCCCAGCGCCGATGCCTGGGTGGTGTCGGACCTCGGCTGCGCGGTCGGCGGGGCCGGCGGGATCGGTTCGGGGGAGTCCCCGGGCGGGGTCGACCGTCGTGACCTGGTGCTGGGTGTGGGCGGCGCGTCCACGACCCTCGCCAACCTGGCGGTGCGGCGCCCGGTGCGAAGCGCCCTCGACCTCGGGGCCGGGTCCGGCGTGCAGGCGCTGCACGCCGCGCGCCACGCCCAGCAGGTCACCGCGACCGACGTCAATCCGCGGGCGCTGCACTTCAGCAGGCTCACCCTGGCACTCTCGGGCTTCGACAACACGTCCACCGCCGAGGGCAGCCTCTTCGAGCCGGTCGCCGACCGGAAGTTCGACCTGATCGTGTCGAACCCGCCGTTCGTCATCTCGCCCTCCGGCCGATTCGTCTACCGCGACGGCGGGGTGGCCGGGGACGACCTCTGCCGCAGCCTGGTGCGCGGCGCGGCCGCTCACCTGCAGCCCGGCGGCTACTGCCAGCTGCTGGCGAACTGGCAGCACGTCAAGGGCGAGGACTGGCACGACCGGCTGGCCGGCTGGGTGGCCGGGACGGGGCTGGACGCCTGGGTGGTGCAGCGTCAGGTCCAGGACATCGCCGAGTACGCCGAGCTCTGGCTGCGCGACGGCGGTGACCACCTCGGGAAGGGCGCCGATTACCGGGCGCGCTACGGGGAATGGCTGGACGCCTTCGAGACGGCCGGCGTGGAGGGCGTGGGCTTCGGCTGGATCACCCTGCGCGCGGGCGGTGCCGCCGAGCCGACCGTGCGGATCGAGGAGTGGCCGCACCCGGTGGAGCAGCCGCTGGGCCCGCACATCGAGAGCTGGTTCGCCCGGCAGGACTTCCTGCGCGACCACGACGACGCGGCCCTGCTGGCCGCGCGGTTCCGGCTGGTCGACGAGGTCGTCCAGGAGCAGGTCGGCGCCCCCGGGGCCGAGGACCCGGAGCACGTGATCCTGCGTCACAACCGCGGCATGCGGCGGGCCACCAAGGTCGACACGGTCGGCGCCGGCTTCGTCGGTGCCTGCGACGGGACGCTCGCCGCGGGGGACATCGTCGACGCGATCGCCCACCTGCTCGGCGAGGAGCGGGTGCTGCTGCGGGACCGGGTGCCGGACTCGCTCCGCCTGCTCACCGAGCAGGGCTTCATCCAGCCGGTGAACGACTGATCGATCACTCGACTGATCCATGACGCGACTGATCAATGACCCGACTGGTCAGTGACCCGGCTGATCGGTGACCCGACTGGTCAGTGACCCGGCTGATCGGTGACCCACTGATCGGTGGTCGTCCGGGGAGCAGACCGCGGCGGGCCTGGTGGGGTGTTC
>NZ_JBHWBW010000078.1:12612-22975 GCF_042735675.1 Kitasatospora sp. NPDC059571 | reverse complement strand
GCACGCCCCGGCGCTCGGCGATCTCCCGGACGGCCGCGACGGTCTCCGCGGCGCAGGACGGGTTGCCGAGCGCGGCCTCCACCGCGCGGCGCTCGGCGCCGTCGACGACGGCGAGCAGGGTCCGGACGGTGTAGCTGTGCCGGCCCTCGCGCAGGTCGCCGCCGCACGGCTTGCCCATGGCGTCCGCGTCCCCGAACAGGTCCAGGTAGTCGTCGCGCATCTGCCCGCCGATCCCCACCAGCCGCGCGTACGCGCGCAGTTCCTTCTCCCACGGCGCGGGCTGCTCGCCCGCGGCCAGGAGGCCGAGCTGCAGCGGCGCGAGGATCGAGTAGCGGGCGGACTTGTAGTCGGCCACGCCGTGCAGCATCTCCTCGTCCGGGGCGGCGGCGAAGTCGCGTTCCAGGTCGATGATCTGGCCGATGAACGTGTCGGCCGCCGCCTTCGTCTGCACCTCGGCCATCGCCTGCCGCACCGCGGTCGGCACCTTCGCCGTGAGGAGTGCCCGCAGGGACAGGGCGAGGGCGAGGTCGCCCGCGAGCACGGTCAGTCCGAGGGCCGTCTGCGGGTGGTCGGGGAACTGCTCGCGGTAGGCGTAGTAGGTGGTAGGGCCGCCCCGACGGGTGGGACTGTCGTCGATGAGGTCGTCGTGGATCAGGCCGTGGGTCTGCAGCAGCTCGATGCTCAGCCCGGCGGCCTCCAGCCCGTCGACCGGGTCGGCGGTGACCAGACGCGCCGCCTCGTGCAGCACCACGACCCGCATCCGCTTACCGCCCCGCATGGACAGCTCGCGCAGCAACCGCACGCAATCCGGGGTGAACCGGCTGAACGACGGCGCATCGAGCTCGGCGCCCAACGCGTCGAAGTACTCCTCGAACAGCGTGTTGAACCGATGCGAGATGCCGGCGGCACGCCGGAGGATCTCCTGTGTCATGACGCGCTCTTCCTGCTGGGTACCTGTCAGGGGACACCGGTGTAGACGTGCGATCATCCGCGTTGGTGCCCCGAACCGAGCATGGGCGCCGCCCTGCTGCACAGCGGCGAGCTCGGCGGCGCGGAGCACCACCTCCGCCGGGCGCTGGAGCTGTGGCGCCACCACGGCAACCTGAACAACGCCGCCACGGTGCCGGGCAACCTCGGAGACGCACACGTACCAGGACGGATTCAGCGACGCGAACCGGGACTGCTGCCGCCGTTCCGTCGCGCGGGGCCCGGCCCCGGTGGGCTGGGCAGGAGTCGGCCCCGCGCACCCGCCGTGTTCGTGCCCCAGGGCGCGTTCCGCGTGCGTGCGCGCCGCGACCGGAGGCCCTGAAGCCGCGTCGACAGCGAGCGCAGGGTCCTGCCTGACCTGCGTACTGCCGCAACCCGCCCCGCGGCCCTGCGGCGCACCTTCGTGCGAACGGGTGGTCCCGTGGCGACCACCGCCGCCGGGGCCGATTCGTGCCCGCCCCGCGCGGGCCGCGAGTGTTAGCTTCGAAGCCGTTGTCGGATCGACCGACATCTGCCGACGGCGCCTCAACAGCGCGAGGCCGCCGACCGGTTCCCTGCCCGATCGGCGTCGTGAGGTGGCCAGGTGGGTCTGTGGTCACGACGCTCGATGCTGGCCGGCCTGCTCTCCTCCCCGGTCCTGGCCGTCGGGTGCGCCACCGACGGCGCCCGGACACCGCCGCCCGGCGCAGGGACCCGGGGGTCGGCCCCGGCGGGCGAGGCACCTGCCGGCTACCGGAGACTGCCGATCCCGCCGCTCGCCGAGTCCCGCACGGAGAACGGGGTGCGCTGGTTCACCCTGGACGCGCGGCCCGGCCGCGCGAGCATCCTGCCCGACCGCACCACACCGACCTGGGGCTACTCGCAGGACATCCTCGGCCCGACCCTGCGCGCCCGCACCGGCGAAACGGTGGGCGTCCGCGTGAGCAACCACCTGCCAGAGCCCACCTCGGTCCACTGGCACGGCATGCACCTGCCCGCGCGCTTCGACGGCGGCCCCCACCAGCCGATCGACCCGGGCGCCGCGTGGGAGCCGTCCTGGGTGATCGCGCAGCCCGCAGCGACCCTCTGGTACCACCCCCACCCCCACGGGTCGACCCAGCTGCACACCTACCGCGGACTGGCCGGCCTCTTCCTCGTCGACGACCACACCAGCGACAGCACCGGCCTCCCGAACGAGTACGGCGTCGACGACCTCCCCGTCATCGTCCAGGACAAGAAACTCAACCCCGACGGCACACTCGACGAACGCGACGACGCCGGGACCGGTCTGATCGGCCCCGCCGTGACGGCCAACGGGATCACCGGGGCCTACGCCCCGGTGACGAGCGACCGCGTACGGCTGAGGATCCTCAACGGCTCCACGATGCGCATCCACAACCTCGGCCTGGACGACAACAGCGAATTCGAGATGGTCGCCTCCGACGGCGGACTGCTCACCGCCCCCACGCGGCTGCGCCGCCTCCAGCTGACCCCCGGCGAGCGCGCCGAGATCGTCGTCCGCATGCAGGCCGCCCAACCGCGCACCCTCCGATCCTTTCCCGCACCGGTGCCCGGCCGGCCCGGCCGCGGGCCGTCGGCCGGCGCCGCCCAGAGCGAGGAGTTCGAGATCCTGCTCCTCAGCCCCCGGGCACAGCTGCGCCCTGGCACGGCAACACCCGCGAGGCTCGCGGCGATCCCTTCACCCGTGACGACCGCGGCGGTCGCGCGGACGTTCGACCTGGACGGCAACACGATCAACGGGCTGCCGATGGACATGAACCGGATCGACGTCACCGCCACCGTCGACGTGCCGGAGCTCTGGACGGTGACGAACTCCCACAACCGGGTGCACAACTTCCACGTCCACGACAACCACTTCCAGGTCCTCGACGTCAACGGCAGCCCGCCCCCACCGGAGCTGGCCGGCTGGAAGGACACCGTCGCCGTGCCGCCGTCCGGATCGGTACGCCTGGCCGTGGTGTTCCGCGACTACACCGACCTCCAGAGCCCGTACATGTTCCACTGCCACCTGATGCGCCACGAGGACGACGGCATGATGGGCCAGTTCCTCGTCGTCGGACAGGGACAGCAGGCCGACTGACGCTGCCCGCCGGCATCGGCACCGGGCGAGCCCGGGTGTGCCGTCGACGCCGCTGCCGGCCGGGTCGCCGCCGGCACCGGTGTGATGTCCGGTCAGCCGGGCGCCGGCCGCCCCGCTCCGGGCCGACGACCACCCCGCCCCGCCCCCACGCCCGAGGTGAGCGACCATGTTCGGGCGACGGTCACTTCTGCTGAGCGGAGGGCGACGGCGTCGGTGATCCCGAGCTGCTCGGCGCGGGAGTGGAACAAGCCGGTGTCGGCGAAGCGGGCCCGGTGGGCGAGGGCGATGCCGCGGACGCCGTGGGCGACGGCGAGGGCGACGGGGTTGCGCTCGGAGCGGGCGTCGGCGACCCCGACCCGCTGGGCGTCGGCGTCGCGGTGGCCGTGGGGGACGGGCAGCCGGTCGGCGAGTTGCCCGGTGTCGGGGTCGGTGTCGGGGACGGGGACGGGACGGTCGGCGACGCACTGGTAGCGGGGGAGGCCGAGGGGGAGGGGCTGGGTGTCCCCGGGGGAGTGGGCCTCGCGCCGGCGCTTGCGCTGAAGGTCGGACTGGGCGAGGGCGTGGGGGCGGATGCCGGGGCCGGGCGTGCGGGCCGATCGGCGACGGCGGAGGTCCCGTTCTGGAAGTGCACCATCCATGCCCGGACGGTGCGCAGATACTCGGTGGAGTGGTTGTAGCCGAGGACGGCCCGGTCGAGCTGCGCGGGTACGGCCAGGTCCCGGTCGCCCGCGCAGAGGTAGCGGCCGGCGGCCAGCGCCGCATCCCAGACGTTGTTGGGGTCGGCCCGGCCGTCGCCGTTGCCGTCCGCACCCCAGACGGCCCACGTGGAGGGGATGAACTGCATCGGGCCGACGGCGCGGTCCCACACTGCGCTGCCGTCGTAACGGCCGGCGTCGGTGTCGGGGATGGCGGCGAAGCCGTTCCCGTCCAGGACCGGCCCGAGGATCGGCGTGAACGTGGTGCCTGTGGCGTCCACCCGCCCGCTGCCGGCCTGTCCGGACTCCACCTCGCCGATCCCGGCGAGCAACTGCCACGGCAGATGGCAGCCGGGGGCCGAAACGGCGAGGGCAGCCTCCGCCTTGCGGTAGGCGTCGAAAACCGTGGACGGCAACCGTGCCTCGCCGGGGACTTGGAGTACGGGCGCCCCCGGATCCGGCGCGGGCGTCGACGGGGACGCCGCGGGCGGCTGGGGCAACGATCGGACACCGCCCCCGTCCAGCGGCGGCGGAACGGCAGGCGAGGCGAACGCGGTGTCCACGGCGACACCTTCGGCGCCGCTGTCCGGTGATGGCCGGGGACACGACGATGCCGTCACGGCGGCCAGGGCCACCGCCATCCCTGCCGCCCGCAGCAGCACCCGCCCACTGATCCGCCCTGCCATCCGGACTCCCCCCCACGCATCGTGCGACCGGTCCCTTCGACGAACAGACAGGCCATCAGGTTCCACGGCGACCGGCCGATCCGTGATCGGGTCCCAGCCGAACAGCCGAACAGCCGAACAGCCGAACAGCCGAACAGCCGAACAGCGGCACGGCGGCCACCGGCCGCACACCATCTGCGGCCCCGAATGCACCGCCGTCACGGGCCCCGGCACCGACCCGCGCTGACCCGCTGCCAGGACAACCGCGCCTGCGGCGCCGCCCGTGACGCTGCCTACCGCCGCGCCCGCCGCGCCCGCCACCCCTGCCACCCAGGCCGGGACGGCGTCGAACGCTGCGCTGGACCGGCCGACGCGCTCTCGCACAAGTCCTGCCGGGCAGGACCAGCGTCATCCCGCGCCGGGCAGCATGCGGCCGTAGCCAGGCGGGGCTACTCTGCGTGAGTGACGGACTGGGCGACGATCTCCTCGCTGGCGACCGCCGGGGGCACACTCGTGCTGGCCGTGGCGACGTTCGCGGCCGTCCGGTCGTCGAACCGTTCGGCCCGCACGGCCGACCGGGTCGCCCGTATCGCGGAGCGGTCCCTGCTGTCCGGGCAGCGACCGCTGCTGGTGACGTCGCGGCTGCAGGACTCCGAGCAGACGGCCCGGTTCGTGGAGGGGAACATCGTCACGATTCCCGGCGGTGGAGCCGTGGTCGAGGCGACGGACCGCATCGTGCTCATGGCGGTCTCGCTGCGGAACGTCGGCACCGGGCTGGCCGTGCTCCAGGGGTGGCACGTGTCCCCCGGGGAGGGCGCCGAGCGGACCCACCCGCCGCTGGAAGAGTTCACGACCCATGTCCGGGACATCTTCGTGGCACCCGGGGATCACGGATTCTGGCAGGGGGCGTACCGGGATCCGACGGCCGAACAGTTCCGGGTGCTGACCAGCGCGATCAGGGCTGGGACGACGCTGATGCTGTACGTGCTCTACAGCGACTACGAGGGCGGACAGCGGATGCTCAGCCAGTTCGCCCTGCGCTTCGACGAGGGGACGTGGACGCCGGCGGTTGCCAGGCACTTCAACCTCGATCGGCCGGAGCCGCGCTGAAGTGGACCCCGAGACCTCGGCCCGACGGATCCGGCTGTCAGGCCGTCCAGGCCTTGAGCTGCACGGCGACCTCGCGCACCGGCAGCCCCTCACGGGCCGCGCGCGCCAGCGGCAGAACACCCTCTAGGCCCGGACCCACGTGGAGACCACAGGCGGCCAGGTACGCGGCGGTCACCGTCGCCGCGAAGAGGAGGTTGCGCGCCTCCAGGCTCGGGTTGCGCGCGAGCTCGCACAGCAGCGCCGCCGCCTTGTGGTGCGCCTGCGGATACACCTCCTGGCCCAGCAGCTCGGCCCGGTGACGCGCCTCGGCCGCGATCGGCACGCCGTAGTCCACCACCTGCGGATCGCCGGGGATCCGCTGCGCGACCGCGAGGATCCACGCGAGGTCGATCTTCAGGTTCACGCCGCGTCTCGCGTCGCCTCGTGGGCGGTGACCGTGGGCAGGCCCGGATAGCGGTCCTCGCCGAACTCCTCCTCGAACGCGGACGCGTAGGAGGCGATGAACGCCTGCGCGCCGGCCATGAATGCGGCCCGGGACTCGTTCACGTCCTGCTCGATCAGATCGGCGAGGTAGCCCTGCAGGCTCAGCCCCCGCCGCTTGGCCCGCTCCTCGGCCGCCGCACGGATCTCATCGTCCAACCGGATGTTCGTCTGCTTTGCCATAACAGGATGCTAGCAGTCGGTACCATGAACTAGCTCAGGAGTGGCGCGCCCAGGCCAGTGCCTCGCCTGAGGCCGACCGGGCCGGGAGGCCGGCGCGCGTGGTCCCTCGGCAGCCCGATCGCGGAGGCGTGAAAGGCAGACGATGGCGGGGGAACGGCTGGTCCACTTCTCCGGTGCCGGCGGCCTGGTGGGCCAGGCGGTCGTGCAGGCGGTTCTCCCGGCCCTGCCAGACCTCCACCGTCTCCGGCACCACCCGGTAGCCGCCCCAGAACGGCGGCACCGGCACGCCCTCGCCCTCCGGGTGGCGGGCCGCCGGCTCGGCGTAGCGCTGCTCCAGGATCTCGCGGCCGGCGACCGGGCTGGACTGCTCGCCGGCCCAGGCGCCGAGCTGGGAGCCGTGCGGGCGGGTCCGGAAGTAGGCGGCGGTCTCGTCTGCGGCCGACCTTCTCGACCCGGCCGCAGACGATCACCTGCCGGGCCAGCGCGATCCGCGGGCCCTCCGACCCCGCGGCCGCCACCCACGCCTTGAAGCCGGCCTTCGCGTCGAACTCGCCTGACGACTTCTGCCCCCGCGGCGCCGGCCGGCACACAGCCCGGAGCACCGAGCGGTCAGCCGTTGAGCCAGTCCTGGTAGCGAGTCGGTGCCAGGCGGGCGCCGGGGCCCGGGGTGAGAACGTCTCCGTGGACGGCGGCGAACAGGCCCGCCCGGTCGTCGACGACGACGGGTCGCCGGTCGCCCCGCGCGGCCAGCGTCATACGGCCGATCTCGTCGAGCGTGAACGTTTCGGGGCCCGCGATCTCGAGGATCCCGCCGAGCGGCGTGCCGGTGGCCACGTCTGCGAGGACGTCGACGATGTCGTGGCTGGCGATCGGCTGGAGCAATGTTGCGGGCAGTCGCACCGTGGTGTCGTCCGAGGTCCACGACATGGTCGGCTCCATGAACTCGAAGAACTGCGTGGCGCGGACGATCGAGTAGGGCGTCGGACCGCCGCGCAGCAACTCCTCCTGGAGCGCCTTGGCGCGGTAGTAGTCCAGTTCGGGGACCTGGTCCACGCCCACGATGGACAGAACCACCTGGTGGCGCACGCCGGCCCGTTCGCCTGCCGCGAGGAGGTTGCCCACCGTGGTCCGGAAGAACTCGATCGACTGCTCGTCGAACGTGGGGGAGTTGGTCACGTTCACCACTGCCTCCGCGCCGGCGAGCGCCTTGTCGAGGCCGGCCCCCGTGAGCAGATCGACGCCGGACGACAGCGACGCGGCGGTCACCTCGTGGCCTCCTGCGGTCAGCTTGGTGGCGAGCTGCGAGCCGATGAGTCCGGTGCCGATGACGGTGATTTTCATGGTGGGCCTTCCTTCGTGAGTCGATCCCTCGCGAACCGAACAGTTGTATGGGCGCTCCCGCCGCCTTCCCGCCTTCCCGCCTCTCCGCGGCATCGCTGCGCCGGCCCCGAACTGCCGGGCGTCAGGGGAGGCGGAGGGAGTGTCCGGGGAGGACGAGGTCGGGGTTGTCGCCGATCGTGTCGTGGTTGGCGTCGTCGAGGTTGGGCAGGCCGCCGGCCGCCTGCTGCGCCTGGGCAATGCCGGCGAGGGTGTCGCCGTCTTGCACGACGACGGTGCCGGCGTCCGGTGCGAGGCCGATGGCATCGTCCGGGTCGGTGGCAGCGGCGTCCGAATCGGAAGCGTCCGGCCGCTGGGCGGCGGGCCGCTGCGCCGGTCGCGGCGCGGGGACGGTGTGGTGGCCGGCGGCGGGTCGTCCGCCGGCGCAGGCGCCGCAGTGCGGCCAGGAGGCGAGGCAGCGACGGGCGGCAAGGTGTGGGGCCACGGCGATCTGCTGCTCGCGGCTGGCGAGGTCGGGGCGGGCCGCGTAGGCGAGGGCCGCCATTGCCCTTCCACGGTGCCCGATCGAACTGGAGGCCGCCGTAGTAGCCGTTGCCGGTGCTGGCGTGCCAGCGGCCGCCGCTCTCGCCGGCCGCGACCTCGGTCCAGTCGACGCCCCGTCCGGCGGCCAGTACTGCCACGGAGCGCGTGCCCGCCGCGGCGGACGCGGCATGCGAGGGGGCAGCGTACGCGGGGCCGGCGAAGGCGGTCCACAGGCCCGCGGCCCAGGCGAGAGCGTCAACTTCAAAATCCGGTGGGCGATGGACACGGCGGAACACACTCCCCGAGAGGTCGGCGGTCGGGCGGCCGGTGCCCCGGGGCACCGCTCTTCCACCGTTGGCACACCCCGCCACCCAGGACCCGCCGACATCCCGCAAGGGTCACCCGCTCGGCCGCGGCCGGCCACCCGACCGCACCACCCCATCCCGGGCCCGCCCGGCGCGGCCCGCCCCGCCCGGCCCATCCCGGGCCGGTTCAGGCGACGGCCTGTCGGGGATGACCGGCACCACCCCCGGCTTCCTGCGAGCCCTCGGTGAACCGCCTCATCACCCCCCTGCGCTCGGGAGGCGGCCACGGCCCCGGCCCCGGTTCGTCCTGGTGGCGTTTGATCGGCGGCTCACTGTCTACACGCCTGCCTGGGCCGGCGGCCGGCGACCGGTGCGGTCGGGCGAACGACCTTGCCACGCGATCGGCTGCGACCCGGCCTGTCCTCGGAACGAAGGAGCGATCATGTCCACTGACGCCATCGTGCTGCTCAAGGAGGACCACAAGGAGGTGCGTCGTCTCTTCCGCGAGTTCGAGGGCGCCGACGCGGATGCGACCGAGGTCAAGGCGGACCTCGTGAACAGGATCGTTGAAGCCCTGACGGTCCACACCTACATCGAGAACGAGGTCATGTATCCGGCTGTCCGTGACCGCGTGCCCGCCCTGGAGCAGGACGTCCTGGAGTCCTTCGAGGAGCACCACGTCGCCGACGTCCTGTGCGCCGAACTGGATGCGCTGGAGCCCGGCGACGAACGGTTCGACGCGAAGACCACCGTGCTCATCGAGACCGTCGGGCACCACATTCATGAGGAGGAGAACGACTGGTTCCCGAAAGTGCGTGATGCCCTGGGCCGCAAGGAACTCCAGGAGATCGGCGCCCGCATGCTGGAGGTCCGGGCCACGGCACCGCACCGGCCCGAGCACCCGAGCTCTCTCAAGAAGGCGGCCGACGCGATTTTGGGATGACGCAAGCCGTGGGCCGTCCCATAGTTCGAGGCCGGCCGGGGCCGGCGGTCGGCGCAGCCCGCGCACCGCCCGGGCCCCGCATGCACCCCCCGCACGCGGGCAGCCGCCCAACATGCTGACCCTCGGCATCGAAGAGGAATACCTCCTCCTGGGTGGGCCGCCCCACTCCGGTAGCCCAGCGGGTGCTGGAACGCATGGACGCCATGATCTCTGAGGCCGACGACGGGGCCCGCCCCTCAGTGACCCGCCTGCCCGCCCCGACCGACCGGAGCCCCTGTGGCACACAAGGACACCCAGCACGAGGACCGGAACGAGCGGGCCGCACGCCCCCGGCCCTGCGGCCCGGCGGACAGCCGCGGCCGGTGATCAGGAACGGTTCGGATTCCGCCACGACGATCTCCTCAGGACCACATCGAGGCCTTGCCGCGCACCCGGACCGCCGCGAATGAAACGAATCGCCGTGCCGACGGGTGCGGCCTACTACTGGGCCGCGGGTCGAGAGCCGGGCTGCAGGAGATTCGGTTTCCCTGCTCGTAGCAGGGGCAGGCGACACCCTTGAACGGCCGCCGACACCACGTAGGGCAAGGCTGCGCGACCTGCGTCCTTGCTCCCGGGCACTTCGGCATGGGCGAGCCGCGAACCCTTTGCGTCTCCGTGAATCGAAAGACCCTCAGCCATGACCTCCTTCCATCAGGACCTGAAGCCGCAGACCTCCGGCGCTGACACCTCCACACCGCTGCAAACACCCGCTGGACCATCCTGGGAAGACGAGGGAAGCCCGGGGGCCTGGTCATGACACGCGACCAGTTCACCCCGGCGGACCCCGTCAAGCAGTACCCCGGGCCCGACTTCCCCGAACAGCAGCAGCCCCACCCCGGGCACGGGTCTGCCATGGACCCGGCGCCGGACTACGGCGAGGAGACCTACCGTGGTACCGACCGTCTGAAGGGCCGGATCGCTCTCGTCACCGGTGCGGACTCCGGGATCGGCCGCGCCGTCGCGCTCGCCATCGCCCCCGCAGGCGCCCACGGGGCGTTGTGCCCCCACACCCAAGA
>NZ_JBHWBW010000078.1:0-12602 GCF_042735675.1 Kitasatospora sp. NPDC059571 | reverse complement strand
CGCGCTGCGCAGCCACCAGCGGGCCGTGGCCGCCCCCCCCGCGCCCCGCGGCGGCCCCCCGAAGCCCGCGCGGGGCGGGGATCTCGCGGCCGGCGCCCCGGCCGCCCGCCCCCCCCCCCGCGAAGGCGCCGACGTGGCGTTCTGCCACCTCCCCGACGAGGAGAAGGACGCCCAGGAGACCAGCCGACTGATCGAGAGCGCCGGGCGACGAGCCCTGGCGGTGGCCGGCGACGTGCGCCAGGAGCAGTTCTGCGCGGACCTGGTGGCCCAGTGCTCCGGCGAACTCGGCGGCTTGGACGTCCTGGTCAACAACGCCGCCTACCAGATGTCCCAGCCCGACGGTCTCGCCGCCATCAGCACCGACCAGTTCGACCGCGTGATGAAGACCAACCTCTACGCGATGTTCTGGCTGTGTCGGGCGTCGCTGCCGCACCTGTGTCCCGGGTCGTCGATCATCAACACCGCATCCGTCCAGGGCTACAAGCCAAGCCCGCACCTGCTGGACTACGCGACCACCAAGGGCGGCATCATCACCTTCACCCAGGGACTCGCCCAACAGCTGGCCCCGGACGGCATCCGGGTCAACGCGGTCGCCCCGGGCCCCGTATGGACACCGCTCATCCCCGCCACCATGGCCCCGGACAGGGTCGCCCAGTTCGGCAAGCAGTCACCGCTGGGCCGTCCCGCCCAGCCGGCCGAGATGGCACCCGCCTACGTCTTCCTCGCCTCGCAGGAAGCGAGCTACATCACCGCCGAGATCATCAACGCCACCGGCGGCACCCCCCTGCCGTGAGCAGGGCGGCCCACGGCCAGGGATCCTGTGCCCGCCGATGGCCTGGTGACTCCGAGCCCGGGGCCGGTTCGCGGCCCGTGGGAAGGCCGTGGGTGCGTGGCCGCGAGCAGGTCCCGACCAGGTCCTGAGCCAACCCTGGCCGTGCCGCCTCCGCAGACCACACGATGCGAGCGCCGTCGAGCCCGCGCGCCGGCGGCCATGTGGATCATCCCGCCTCCGGTAGTCACCAGGACTGCGTCACGGATGCGCTCGAAGCGCGGTCGCGGCCGCCCCTTGCGAGTTGGGTCGCGGATCACCGTCGCCCGGAACGGCTTGCGGCGGCGTCGCCGTCACCGGCCCGGATTCGAGATCGAGGAGCCCAACGGTGCAACCGGGGTCCCGGCTGACATCGCCGGTCGTGCTTCCCGTCCGGGCCCCAGGCGTGTGGGGGGGGGGCGGGCGGGGCGGCGCGCGGCGCGGGCCCTCGCGCCCGCGGCCGGGCCCGCTTGCGGCCCGCTGCCCCGGGGGGGCCGACCGGAGGCGACGACGGTGGCGATTGCGCTGGGCCTGACCCATGTCCGCGGCGGACAGGTCGACTGGCCGGCCGTCTTCGCCGGGTACGGCGTCCGCCGGGTGGACCTGCCCACGTATGCCTTCCAACATGCCTGGTACTGGCTGGAGTCCGCCGCTCCGCAGCCCGGCGCCGCAGGTGCCGAGGACCCGGCCGCCGCGCACTTCTGGCAGGCCGTCGAACGAGAGGACACCGCCACCCTGGCGGCGGCCCTCGAGATCGAGGACGGCGACCAACTGAGTGCCCTCCTGCCCAAGCTCTCGGCGTGGCGGCGGCGTAGTCGTGAGGCGTCGGTGGTGGACGGTTGGCGCTATCGGGTGGAGTGGCGGCCGGTGGTGGAGTCGGCGGTTGGGTTGTCGGGTGTGTGGCTGGTGGCGGCCGGGGCCGGGGAGTTGGCCGGGGTGTTGGCCGGTCGTGGTGCGGAGGTGCGGTTCTTCGAGGCCGGTTCGGCTGATCGTGCTGTCCTGGCGGGTGAGTTGCGGTCGGTGGTGGCCGATGGTGTGTCGGTGGCGGGCCTGGTGGTTCCGGCTGTCGCGCCGGGCGGGGTGTTGGCTCTCGTTCAGGCGTTGGGTGATGCCGGTGTTGCTGCGCCGCTGTGGTGTGTGACCCGTGGTGCCGTGTCGGTGGGTGCGGGGGAGCGGCTGGCTGATCCCGGGCAGGCGCAGGTGTGGGGTCTGGGCCGGGTGGTGGCGTTGGAGCATCCGGAGCGGTGGGGTGGTCTGGTGGATCTGCCCGTGGAGGCGGACGGGCGGGATTTCGACCGGTTGGCGGGTGTGCTGGCCGGTGGTGGTGAGGATCAGGTCGCGGTTCGTGGGTCCGGGGTCTTCGGTCGTCGTCTGGTGCGTGCGCCGCGTGGTGAGGGGGCGAGTTGGTCGCCGTCGGGGACGGTGCTGGTGACCGGCGGGACGG
Organism: Kitasatospora sp. NPDC059571; assembly: GCF_042735675.1. NCBI lineage: Bacteria > Bacillati > Actinomycetota > Actinomycetes > Kitasatosporales > Streptomycetaceae > Kitasatospora > Kitasatospora sp. NPDC059571. The sequence goes on along the minus strand of NZ_JBHWBW010000078.1, from coordinate 10,350 downwards.
GTGCGCTGGGCGCGGAGGTGTCGCGGTGGCTGGCCCGTAGCGGTGCCGGGCATCTGGTGCTGACCAGTCGCCGTGGTCCGGATGCCCCCGGTGCGGCGGAGTTGCGTGATGAGCTGACCGCTCTCGGTGCGGTCGTGACGGTGGCGGCGTGTGATGTTGCCGACCGTGAGGCACTGGCGGAGTTGCTGGCGGGGCACGAGCTGTCCGCGGTGTTCCACACGGCCGGCGTCCTGGACGACGGCGTCGTCGACGCACTGACGGCGGAGCGGTTGGCGTCGGTGGCCCGGCCGAAGGTGGACGCTGCGCGCAACCTCCATGAGTTGACCGCTGGTCACGATCTGTCGGCGTTTGTGCTGTTCTCCTCGACGGCCGGGACGATCGGCAGTGCCGGTCAGGGCAACTATGCCGCGGCCAACGCCTACCTGGATGCGCTTGCCGAGCAGCGGCGGGCCGACGGGCTCCCGGCGACCTCGATCGCCTGGGGTCCGTGGGCCGAGGCGGGCATGGCGACCGACGACCGGCTCACCGAGCGCCTGCGCCGCGGCGGGATGCCGGCCATGGCGCCGGAGCTCGGCCTGTCCTTCCTCCGGCGGGAGCTCGCCCGGGGCGACGACGCCCCGGCGGTGGTTGCCGCCGACGTCGACTGGGAGCTGTTCGCGCCCGGGTTCACCGCGGCCCGGCCCAGCCGGCTCCTCGATGCTCTGCCCGAGGCCCGCGAGGCCCTGGACCGTGCGGCGCACGCCGCGGCCGGTCCCTCCGCCGCGCTGGCCGAGCGCCTCGCCGGGCTGTCCGGGGCCGAGCGTGACGCCGTCCTGCTCGATGTGGTGCGCGGGCACGTGGCCGCCGTCCTCGGCCATCCGAACCCGGCGGCCGTGGAGGTCGGGAAGGCCTTCCGCGAGCTGGGCTTCGACTCGCTGACCGCCGTGGAGTTCCGCAACCTGCTGGGTGCCGCGACCGGGCTGTCACTGCCGGCGACGGTCGTCTTCGACTACCCGTCGGTCCGCGGCCTGGCCGAGTACCTCCGCGACGAACTCCTCGGTGCGGCTGCCGTGGAGCAGATGGCCGCTGCCGTGCCCACCGCGGACGACCCGATCGCCATCGTCGCGATGAGCTGCCGGTTCCCGGGCGGGGTCGACACCCCGGAGGCGCTCTGGCGGCTGCTGTCCACCGGCGGTGACGCGATCGGCGGCTTCCCCACCGACCGCGGCTGGGACCTGGAGACCCTGCAGGGCGGCGACGAGGCGCACTCCTCGGCCACCCGTGAGGGCGGATTCCTCTACGAGGCGGGCGAGTTCGACCCGACGTTCTTCGGGATCTCGCCGCGTGAGGCGCTCGCCATGGACCCGCAGCAGCGGCTGCTGCTGGAGACCGCCTGGGAGGCGTTCGAACGGGCCGGCATCGATCCGGAGGCGCTGCGCGGCAGCCGTACCGGCGTCTTCGTCGGCACCAACGGCCAGGACTACCTCCAGCTGGCCATCGAGGCCTCCGACGAGATCGGCGGGTTCCTCGGCACCGGCAACGCGGCCAGCGTGGTCTCCGGCCGGCTCGCCTACACCTTCGGTCTGGAGGGTCCGGCGGTCACCGTCGACACGGCCTGCTCCTCCTCGCTGGTGGCCCTGCACTGGGCCGTCCAGGCGCTGCGCAACGGCGAGTGCTCGCTCGCCCTCGCGGGCGGTGTGACGGTGATGTCCTCGCCGGGTGCGTTCGTGTCGTTCAGCCGGCAGGGCGGCCTCGCCGAGGACGGGCGCTGCAAGGCGTTCGCCGCGGGCGCGGACGGCACCGGCTGGGGCGAGGGAGTCGGCCTGCTGCTGGTCGAGCGGCTCTCCGACGCGCAGCGCAACGGCCACCGGGTACTGGCGGTGGTCCGCGGCTCCGCCGTCAACCAGGACGGCGCCTCCAACGGCCTCACCGCGCCGAACGGGCCCGCGCAGCAGCGGGTGATCCGCCAGGCGCTGGCCGCCGCCGGGCTGACGGGCGACCAGGTGGACGCCGTCGAGGCGCACGGCACCGGAACCCGCCTCGGCGACCCGATCGAGGCGCAGGCGCTGCTCGCCACCTACGGCCGGGAGCGCACCGGGGCGGAGCCCCTCTGGCTGGGTTCGATCAAGTCCAACATCGGGCACACCCAGGCCGCGGCCGGTGTCGCCGGCGTCATCAAGATGGTGCTGGCGATGGAGCACGGCGTACTGCCGCGCACCCTGCACGTCGACGCGCCGTCGCCGCACGTCGACTGGTCGGCGGGCGCCGTCGAACTGCTGACGGAGAACCGGCCGTGGCCGGAGACCGGCCGTGCCCGCCGGGCGGCGGTCTCCTCCTTCGGCATGAGCGGGACCAACGCGCACACCGTGCTGGAGCAGCCGCCCGCAGGGGGGCCGGTGCGGAGTGCGGCGGACACCGCCGGCGCTCCGGTGCCGCTGGTGCTCTCCGGCCGCACCGAGCCGGCCCTGCGGGCGCAGGCGGCGAGGCTCGGCGCGTTCCTGGCCCAGCAGCCCGAGCTGCCGCTGGCGGAGGTCGGCCGCGCGCTTGCGGTGACCCGCACCCGCTTCGACCACCGTGCGGTGCTGGTCGCGGGTGACCGTGCCTCGGCGGTGCACGGCCTGGCCGCGCTGGCCGAGGGCCGACCGGCCGCCGGGCTGGTCCACGGCGCCGCGGGCCGCCCGCCCAAGGTGGCCTTCGTCTTCCCCGGGCAGGGCTCGGCCTGGCCCGCCATGGCGGTGGAACTGCTGGAGTCCTCCCCGGTGTTCGCGGCCCGGATGGCCGAGTGCGCGGCCGCGCTGGCACCGTTCACCGCCGACTGGTCCCTGCTGGACGTGGTGCGCGGCGCCGCGGGCGACGACTGGACGGACCGGATGGACCTGGTGCAGCCGGCGCTCTGGGCGGTGATGGTGTCGCTCGCCGAGGTGTGGCGGGCGGCGGGCGTCGAGCCGGCCGTCGTCCTCGGCCACTCGCAGGGCGAGCTGGCCGCCGCGACCGTGTCGGGTGCGCTGACCCTGCAGGACGGCGCCCGTGCGGTGGCGCTGCGCGGCCGCGCGATCGCCGACGGGATGGCCGGCCGCGGCGGCATGGCGTCCGTGGCGCTGCCGGTCGCCGAGGTGCAGGAGCGCCTCGCCCCCTGGGCGGACCGGCTCTCGGTCGGGGCGGTCAACGGGCCCGCGTCCGTCCTGGTCTGCGGCGAGACGGCCGCCCTGACGGAACTGCTGGACTCCTGCGCCGAGCAGGGCCTCCGCGCCCGCCTGGTCTCCCCGCACTTCGCCTCGCACTCCGCGCAGGCCGAGGCGATCCGCGAGGACGTGCTGGCCGTGCTGGCGGACGTCCGCCCGCGGGCCGGGACGGTGCCGCTGTTCTCCACCGTCGACTGCGCGCCCACGGACGGCTCCGACCTGGATGCCGCGTACTGGTACCGCAACCTCCGGCAACCGGTGCGCTTCGCGGAGGCGGTCGCCGCCCTGCTCGCCGACGGCGTCGACACCTTCGTCGAGATCAGCGCCCACCCGGTGCTGACCACCGCGATCCAGGAGAACATCGAGGAGGCCGCCGCCGACGCGGTCGCCGTCGGCACCCTGCGCCGCCGGGACGGCGGCCCGGACCGGGTGCTCGCCTCCCTCGCCGCGGTCCACACCCGCGGCCTCCCCGTGGACTGGTCGGCGTTCCTCGGTGACCGCGACCGCGACGGCCGCAGTCCGTACGTCCAGCTGCCCACCTACGCCTTCCAGCGGGAGCGCTACTGGGTGGAGCCCGCCGACGCGGCACCCGCCGACGTGGCCGCCGCCGGGCTCGGCGCCGCCGGGCACCCGCTGCTGGGCGCGGCCGTGGAACTCCCCGACTCCGACGGCCACCTGCTCACCGGCCGGCTCTCGCTGCGCACCCACCCCTGGCTCGCCGACCACGCCGTCGGCGGCACCGCGCTGCTCGGCGCGACCGCCTTCGCCGAACTGGCCGTCCGCGCCGGCGACCAGGTCGGCTGCGCCCTGGTCGAGGAACTCACCCTGCTGACGCCGCTGACCCTGCCGCCCGTCGGGGCGGTCCGGCTGCAACTCGCCGTCGGCGCGCCCGACCCGGCCGGCCGGCGCCCGCTCACCGTGTACGCGCGGCCCGAGGACGACGACACCGGACAGCCGTGGACCCGGCACGCGAGCGGCACGCTGGCCCCCGGCGCGGTGGCGCCGACCGACCCGCTGGACCCGGCGGCCTGGCCGCCGGCCGGCGCGGTGGAGGTGCCGCTGGACGGCCACTACGACCGGCTCGCCGACGCCGGCCCGGCCTACGGTCCCGCCTTCCAGGGCCTGCTGAGGGTCTGGCAGCACGGCGAGGCGGTCTACGCCGAGGCCGCGCTGCCCGACACCCAGCAGCCGCAGGCCGCCGCGTACGGGCTGCACCCGGCGCTGCTGGACGCCGGCGTGCAGGCACTCGCCGCGGCCGCCCACCACCGGGCCGGCACGGCGGACGACGACGGGGACGGCGGCGGGACGGAACTCCGGCCGTTCGCCTGGAGCGGCTTCGCGCTGCACGCGGCCGGGGCGGGCACCCTGCGGCTGCGGCTCGTCCCGACCGGCCCGGACACCGTGGCCCTCACGGCCGCGGACGGCACCGGCGCACCAGTGGCCTCGGTCGCGGCCCTGACCCTGCGCGCCGTTCCGGCCGGGCCGGCCGCACCGGCGGGCCACCACGACTCGCTCTACCGGGTCGACTGGACCGTGCCGCCACCGGCGGCCGCCGAGAGCGGCACCCCCGGCGGCTGGGCCCTCCTCGGGCCGGACGACCTCAAGGTCGCTGCGGCACTGGAGCGCGCCGGGCTGCCCGTCGAGACCTACCCCGACCTGGCCGATCTGCTCGCCGCCGTGGCCGCGGGACGGCCGGTGCCCGCCACCGTCCTGGCAGCCTGCCCGACCGGGGCCACCGGCACCGGCCTGATCGGCGACGTCCATGCCACCACCCGGCGCACCTTCGAGCTCGTCCGGCACTGGCTGGCCGAGGACGCCCTCGCGGACGCCCGCCTCGTCCTGCTCACCAGCGGCGCGGTCGCCGCCGGACCGGGCGACGGAATCGACCTCAACCTCGTCCAGGCGCCCGTCTGGGGCCTGGTCCGCGCCGCCCAGACGGAGAGCACCGACCGGCTGGTCCTGGTCGACCTCGACGACCACGACGCGTCCCGGCACCTGCTGCCCGCCGTCCTGGCCACCGGGGAGGACGAGTACGCGCTGCGCGCCGGCACCGTCCTGGTGCCCCGACTGGCCCTGGTCGAACGCACCGCGGCGGGGACGGCCGGGGCACCCGCCCCGGCCCGCCCGCTCGACCCCGCCGGCACCGTGCTCATCACCGGTGCCACCGGCGGACTCGGTGCCCTGCTCGCCCGGCACCTGGTCACCGAGCACGGCGTGCGCCGACTGCTGCTCACCAGCCGCCGCGGCCCCGCCGCCGACGGCGCGGACGACCTCCTGCGCAGCCTCGCCGACCTCGGCGCCGAGGCCGACCTGGTCGCCTGCGACACCGCCGACCGGGAGGCGCTGGCCGCCGTCCTGGCCGCCGTCCCGGCCGAGCACCCGCTGACCGCCGTGGTGCACACCGCCGCCGTCCTCGACGACGGAGTGATCGGCTCGCTCACCCCCGAGCGGATCGAACGGGTGCTGCGCCCCAAGGTGGACGCCGCCGTCCACCTGCACGAACTCACCGCCCACCTGGACCTGGCGGCCTTCGTGCTCTTCTCCGCGGCCGCCGGCACCCTCGGCGGCGCCGGCCTCGCCAACTACGGCGCGGCCAACGTCTTCCTCGACGCGCTGGCCCGGCACCGGCGGGCGGCCGGACTGCCCGCGCACTCCCTGGTCTGGGGCATGTGGGCCGAACGGCGCGGCATGGCCGGGCGGCTGACCGAGGTCGACCTCGCCAGGTCGGCGCGCGGCGGCGTCCTCCCGCTGACCGCCGAACAGGGCCTGGCCCTGCTCGACACCGCCCTGACCGTGCCGGACGAGCCGGTGCTGCTGCCGATCCGGCTGGACCTCGGCGCGCTGCGCACCCTCGCCGGCACCCCCGGGGCCCTGCCGGCGCTCTTCCACGGCCTGGTCCGGCCACCGCTGCGCCGTACCGCGGCGCACTCCGCGGGCGCCGCTGCGGCGGATCCGGCCGCCGACCTGGCCGCCCGGCTCGCCGGGCGGGACCGGGCCGAGCAGGAGCGCCTGCTGCTCGACCTGGTGCGCAGCCACGTCGCGGCCGTGCTCGGCTACTCCTCGGCCGAACTGATCGGCGCCGGCCAGGCGTTCCGCGAACTCGGCTTCGACTCGCTGACCGCCGTCGAACTGCGCAACCGCCTCGGCGCCGCGGTGGGCCTGCGGCTCTCCGCGACGCTGGTCTTCGACTATCCGACGCCCGCACTGCTCGCCGGGCACCTGCGCGAGGAGATCGCCCCCGCACCGCCCGCCCCGCAACTGCTCGCGGAGCTGGAACGGCTGGAGACCGCCCTGGCCGCGCTGGCGGCGGACGAGGTGTCCGTCCTCGCCCCCGACGGTGCGGCGCACGACCGGATCGCCGCCCGCCTGCAGGGCCTGCTCACCGCCTGGAACGACGCGGGGGCGGCGGACGGCGGCGGCGCTGCCGGCGGCGAGGGCGGTGCGGCGGTCATCGACGACGCGACCGACGACGAGATCTTCGAGTACATCGACCGGAAGTTCGGCCGGGGCTGAGCGCCCGTGCACCACTCCGACCCCTGCCGGGCCCGGCGGACAGTCCGCGGCCCGCACCCCGACGAACCGAATGGGCAACTCCCCGATGGCCAATGAAGACAAGCTCCGCGACTACCTCAAGCGCGTCCTGAAGGACCTCGACGAGGCCCACGCCAAGCTGCGCGACCTCGACGAGCAGGCCCGCGAGCCGATCGCGATCGTCGGGATGAGCTGCCGCTTCCCGGGCGGCGTCGACTCGCCCGAGGACCTGTGGCGGCTGGTGTCCGCGGGCGGCGACGCGGTCGCCGGCTTCCCCGCGGACCGCGGCTGGGACCTCGACGCCCTGTACAGCCCCGACCCCGACGCGGAGGGCACCGCCTACACCCGCGAGGGCGGGTTCCTGGCCGACGCCGGGAGCTTCGACGCGGCACTGTTCGGCATCTCGCCGCGCGAGGCGCTCGCCATGGACCCGCAGCAGCGGCTGCTGCTGGAGACCACCTGGGAGGTGTTCGAACGGGCCGGGATCGACCCGTACTCCCTCGCCGGCACCCGCACCGGCGTCTTCGTCGGCACCAACGGCCAGGACTACGCACCGGTGCTGATGCGGGCCGCGGAGAGCTTCGAGGGCCACCTCGGCACCGGCAACACCGCCAGCGTGATGTCCGGCCGGCTCTCCTACGCCTTCGGCCTGGAGGGCCCGGCGGTCACCGTCGACACCGCCTGCTCCTCCTCGCTGGTCGCCCTGCACCTGGCCGCGCAGGCGCTGCGGGCCGGCGAGTGCACGCTCGCCGTCGCCGGCGGCATCACCGTCATGCCGAACCCCGGCACCCTCATCGAGTTCAGCCGCCAGCGGGGCCTCGCCGCCGACGGCCGGTGCAAGTCCTTCGCCGGTGCGGCGGACGGCACCAACATGGCCGAGGGAGTCGGCCTGCTGCTGGTCGAGCGGCTCTCCGACGCCCGCCGCAACGGGCACCGGGTGCTCGCCCTCGTCCCGGGCAGTGCGGTCAACCAGGACGGCGCCTCCAACGGCCTGACCGCCCCCAACGGGCCCTCCCAGCGACGGGTCATCCAGCAGGCGCTGGCCGCCGCCCGGCTGACGCCCGACCAGATCGACGCCATCGAGGGCCACGGCACCGGCACCACCCTCGGCGACCCGATCGAGGCACAGGCCCTGCTCGCCGCCTACGGCAAGGGCCGCCCCGCCGAGCGGCCCGCCTACCTCGGCTCGGTGAAGTCCAACATCGGCCACACCCAGGCCGCCGCCGGCGTCGCCGGGGTGATCAAGATGGTGCTCGCGATGCAGCACGGCGTACTGCCGCGCACCCTGCATGTCGACGAGCCGTCACCGCACGTCGACTGGACGGCGGGCGCCGTCGAGCTGCTGACGGAGAACCGGCCCTGGCCGGAGACCGGGCGCCCGCGCCGCGCCGCGGTCTCGTCCTTCGGCATCAGCGGCACCAACGCGCACGCCGTCCTGGAGCAGGCTCCCGCCGAGGAGCCCCCCCCGGCGGAGCCCACCGCCGCGGCCGGGCCGCTGCCGTGGCTGCTCTCCGGCAAGAACGACGCCGCGCTGCGCGCCGGCGCCGCCCGACTGCGCGACCACCTCACCGGCCCGGACGGCACGGAGGCGCAGCACCACCTCGCCTACTCGCTCGCCACCGGCCGGGCGGCGCTGGACCGCCGGGCCGTGGTGGTCGCCGCCGACCGCGCCGAACTGCTGCGCGGCCTGGACGCCCTCGCCGAGGGCACCGCCGAAGCGGGTCTCGTCCGCGGCACGGTCACCGAGGGCCGGATCGCCTTCCTCTTCACCGGCCAGGGCAGTCAGCGGGCCGGCATGGGCGAGGAGCTGTACGCGGCGTACCCCGCGTACCGGGAGGCCTTCGACGCGGTCGCCGCGGAACTGGACCCGCTGCTGGACCGCCCGCTGCGCGCGGCGATCGCCGACCCGGCGCTGATCGACGGGACGGCGTACGCGCAGCCCGCGATCTTCGCGCTGGAGGTGGCGCTGTTCCGCCTGCTGGAGTCGTGGGGGCTGCGCCCCGACCTGCTGGCCGGGCACTCGATCGGCGAGATCGCCGCCGCGCACGTCGCCGGGGTGCTCTCGCTGCCCGACGCGGCGAGGCTGGTAGCGGCCCGCGGCCGGCTGATGCAGGCGCTGCCGGCCGGCGGCGCGATGGTGGCCGTCGAGGCCGCCGAGGGCGAGGTGCTGCCGCTGCTGATCGGGCGCGAGCACGAGGTGGGCATCGCCGCCGTCAACGGACCCCGTTCGGTGGTGCTCTCCGGGGAGGAGCAGGCGGTGCTGGAGGCCGCCGCGGACTGGACGGCGCAGGGCCGGCGGACGAAGCGGCTGACCGTCAGCCACGCCTTCCACTCGCCGCTGATGGACGGCATGCTGGCGGACTTCCGCAAGGTTGCGGAGAGCCTGACCTACCGGGCGCCGCGGATCCCGATCGTCTCCACGCTCACCGGTCGGACGGCCGAGGCGGCGGAGATCTGCGCCGCCGACCACTGGGTGCGCCACGTCCGGGAGGCCGTCCGCTTCGCCGACGCCGTCGGCACGCTGGCCGCCGAGGGGGTGCGCACCTTCGTGGAGCTCGGGCCGGACGCCGTCCTCGCGGCGCTGGGCCCGGACGCCGTGGACGCCGAGGCCGCGTTCGTCCCCGTGCTGCGGGCCGACCGGCCCGAGGCACGGGCGCTGGCCGCCGCGCTCGGTGCGGTCCAGGTGCGCGGTGCGTCCGTGGACTGGCCGGCGTACTTCGCGGGGACGGGCGCCCACCGCGTCGAGCTGCCCACCTACCCCTTCCAGCGCCGCCGCTACTGGCCGGAGGCCGCACCGGAGGACGGCACGGGCGGCACGGGCGTGGACGCCGCGTTCTGGGCCGCCGTCGAGCAGGAGGACCTGTCGGCGGTGGCAGCCCTGGTCGGGGTCGACGGCGAGCAGCCGTTCGGTGCGGCGCTGCCCGCGCTGGCCGCCTGGTTCCGGCAGCAGGACGCCCGGCGCGCACCCCGGGCCGAGGCACCGGAGCAGGAGCCGGCCGGGGAGGGCCCCGCGCCCGCGTCCCGGCTGGCGCTGCTCCCGGAGGCCGAGCGGGCGGGCGCCGTGCTGGCCCTGGTGCGCGCCGAGGTGGCCGCCGTGCTCGGCTACCCCGGCCCGGAGGAGGTCGACCCCGGTCAGGCGTTCCGCGACCTCGGGCTGGACTCGCTGACGGCGGTGAACATGCGCAACCGCCTCGCCGAGGCCACCGGCCTGGTCCTGCCGGCCTCGGTGGTCTACGACCGGCCGACCCCGGCCGCGCTCGCCGCGCACATCTGCCGGGAACTTGCCCCGGACGGCAGCGGCGCGGGCGACGACGTGCTGGCCGGGATCGACCGGCTGGAGGCCGCGATGGCGGCGGCCGCCCCCGACGGCGTCACCCGCGCCCGGGTGCAGATGCGCCTGCAGGCGCTGGCCGCCCACTGGGCCGACACCCCGTCACCCACCACCGCGGGCGAGGGCACCGCCGTCGACCTCACCGACGTCGATGCCCTCGGCGCCGCCTCCGACGAGGAGCTGTTCGCCTTCATCGACGACAGCCTCGCCTGACCCGCCCCCGCTCAGGGAGCGGAACTCCCCGGGGCGGCCGGGTGCTCCCGAGCTACCCGCCCCCCCCGGGGTACACCGCGTGCGAGGCGCCCCCGCCCCGCGGGCCCCAGGAGC
>NZ_JBHWBW010000077.1:10555-23097 GCF_042735675.1 Kitasatospora sp. NPDC059571 | reverse complement strand
GGGCACGGCCGAGATCCCGCGAACCAGGGAACCCCGTGCGCACACCCGATTGCCCCGCTGAAGGGCAGATGGAACACCCCTGCAGCGGCCGGTGCACCGATGGGCAGACATCCGCACCGCGCCTGTGCAGCACCTGTGCTCGGTGGCCCGCAAGCACGAAGCGGCGCCGGCGTCCCGCAGGCGACTGCTGCGGGTACGGCTCGTCTGCACGGTCCCGGGTCCGCGGGGGCCGATGCAGCAAGGCGCAGTGGGCGGTGGGCGTGCGGGGAGGGTCAGGCCTTCTTGACGACGCTCGACTTGAGCTGCATGGCGCCGAAGCCGTCGATCCGGCAGTCGATGTCGTGGCCGTCCACGCCGTCGACCAAGCGGATGTTGCGAACCTTGGTCCCGGCCTTGATGCCCGAGGTGCTGCCCTTGACCTTGAGCGCCTTGACGACGGTCACAGTGTCGCCGTCACTCAGCACATTGCCGACCGCATCCCTGACCACCTGGTCGCCGGGGGTCGCCGTGCCGCCTTCGGCGGGAGCCCACTCATGACCGCACTCGGGGCAGACCACCAGCGCATCCATCGCGTAGGTGTACTCGCTCGAGCACGTCGGGCACGGGGGCAGATTCTCGCTCATGGGCCCGGTCCTTCTGTCGTACATCTTGGAAAGGGGTGCGGGCCCGCTGCACCCCCTATAGCGCTGCGAGCCCGCTCCGGTGGCACCACCGGGGACCACCTGGACAGCGAGTTTATCAGTTGAGAATCTCTGCAAGTCGCACGACCCGGACCACCCTGAGCGACATGGGTCCCGGCCACGGGCCGCCCGACACCTGCCCCGGGCCGCGCCGGTCCTGGGCTCCCGCCTGCATTGCTAGAGTCGAATCCAACAACCCTGACCCCCGACACGGACGGTGACCCCATGCCTGCCGACACTTCGCGGCAACCCTCCGTCACCGCCGTGCCGCTGTACCAGGTCAAGGCCGAATTCTTCAAAACCCTCGGCCACCCCGTGCGCATCCGCGTCCTCGAACTCCTCAGCGAACGCGAGCACGCCGTCGCCGAGCTTCTCACCGACGTCGGCGTCGAAGCCTCCAACCTCTCCCAGCAGCTCGCCGTCCTGCGCCGCGCCGGCGTCGTCACCTCCCGCCGCGACGGTGCCACCGTGATCTACCGGATCACCAGCCCCGAGGTCGCCCAGCTCCTCGCCGTCGCCCGCTCCATCCTCACCGACGTCATCACCGACCGCGCCGAACTCCTCGGCGACCTCCGGCCCGGCTCCACCGACTGACCCCGGTGCCGGCGTCCGAATGCTTCCCCCCTGAAACGAGGGGCCGGTGCCGGCGGCAATCGAGAGGGCTCGGGTGCGGACACCGGGAGGACGGCGACGACGTCACGGACCAGGCGTACGCGGGGCGAGTCACGCAGCTGCTGCGGAACGCATCCAACCCCCGGGGAGTCGTTCCGCCCGCCGGGTCATCCGGCGCGCATCCGGGCGCTGAAGCTGCTGCAGGACGGGCCGCGGCCGGTGCGCGAGGTGCTGGCGGACATCGGGATCGGCCCTCAGCCGTATCCCAGCAGCTGGCCGTGCTGCACCGGTGACGCGGGACCGCCATCGCCCCGGGCCCGGATGGCCGCGATCGAACAGCCCGTGCTTGACGTCTCCGGCGGTCCGGAACTGCGCCCGCGGCAGCTGGACGACGCCGACGCCCTGACGGCGGCGGGCCGGGGGCCTGGCACCCGGTAGTGGAACCGGCTCCACGTACCGTCGCCGGACGGCGCGCACCGCTGGATCGAGCGCATGCACGAACGCCGGCGGACCGAGCAGGCCGCTACCTGGGCCATCGCCCGGGCCGAGGGCGGTGAGGCCTTGGGCCTGATCGGCTGGGGCCACCTCGACCTAGAGGAAGGCAGCGCCGAGATCGTCTACTGGCTGCTGCCCGAAGCCCGCGGCCGCGGTGCGGCCGTCGAGGCTACCCGCCGACTCAGCCGATGGGCCCTGGAGGACCTCGGCCTGCCCCGGCTGACGCTCTGCCACTCGGTGGCCAACCCCACGTCCTGCCGGGTCGCGGGACAAGGCCCGCTGCACCAGGGGGGGACCATGCATCGCGCCCTGCTGCACGCGGACGGATGGCACGACCAGCACCTGCACTCCCTGATTCAGGGGCACCTCTGACTCCAGGTCAGTGGTGTGGCGGAAGGGGCCAGGGTGGCGACGCAGATCAGTGAGGTTCCAACGGCCGAACCGCGGTTTCCCGCCTGTCGCAGATCTCACAGGGCTGCGAGCTCTCCGGGACGACCGTGGGCAGCGGGGCGGTAGTGCGCGTGGGCTGATCCTTCGCGCTGCCTGAGGGCGTCTGCGTCCTGGCTGAGGACCTTGGACGCGTAACGCCGGCGGGTCCATGACCTAGAGACATGAAGAATTCATCAACTCAACATGTCATGCATTGCAGTCGAAGTGTCCCGGTTGCGGCAGAAGCCGATCGCTTGCGGTCATATCAGCGAGCCGCACCGCGCGCTTTCCTAGGATCGCCCGACAGAAGTGGACATCAGTGCGCCAGGGCATGTCCCTGCGCCACGAGCGGTTGGAGAGAACGTGGCTGGGATCGAAGCCTCGCTGAAGGACGCAATGAGCATGGACGGCGCGCTCGGGGCCGCCTTGGGGGACTACACCAGCGGCATGGCCCTGGGTACTGCGGGCCCCAGCGAGACCATGTCCATCGCGGCCGCCGCCACGACCGACATCCTGCGTGCCGAGATGCGTGCCCTGGAGCTGGCGGGCCAGAGCGACCAGAAGCTGGAGGACATCCTGATCAGCCTGACCGGGCAGTACCACCTGATCCGGCCGCTGACCCGGCACCCCGGGCTGTTCCTCTACCTCATGCTCGACCGCCGCCGGTCCAACCTCGCCATGGCCCGCCACCACGCGCGCCGTATCGAGGCAGACCTCGAAGTCTGATGCAACCTCGGCCGTCGGCAGGACGACATTGCGGCGGGCGGCACGCCGGCCTCGCGGTAGGCGCCGAGTCCGACCGGTCGACGGGGTGTGCCGGCTTCCGGTTCAGCAGACGATGCAACGGAATCCGGTGCAGGCAAGCGGCGGGCGGTGTCCTCGCTGAGTGGGTCCACTCCGAGAGGTTGCCGGTTGTGCCGCCGTTGGGTGGGGACGTTCCGGCCGGGGTGGTGTCCCGTCCGGGGTCGGCCTTGCTCGCCGGGAGGAATTCCCAGGGGGAAGCGGTCGTGTCAGGTGCTGACCATTCGGTGGCCCTCCGGGCGAGGTTTGCCGGCCCATGGGAGGGCTGCCGAGGCCAGTCCGCTGGGGGCGGCCAACTCCCACTCGGCCTCGGTGGGCAGGACCTTGTCGGACCGTGTGCGCGCGGCTGTCCCCGTGGGCGACCCGGGTGACCGGGTGGCGGTACGGCCGTGCAGGGCACTGGCGGCGCCTGACGCTCAGTTCCACCCGGGTGCCGGTCGTCGAGTCCACGGGCCTGGTATCCAGCGGAAGATGGACGGGTGCGGCCGGGCCGGCGCCAAGGAAATCGGCGAGGCTGAGCGGGCGGGGTCCTCCATGGCGGTGATCGGCAGGGCCGGCGGAGCGGCCGCAGGGCAGCCGTTCGTCGTCCAGCGGACCCAACCGCCTGCCATTTCGGCTGGCACCGGGGGTCGACGTGGTAGGCGTGCCTGCCGGGCCGGGCGGCGGGACCGGCCCGGCCCAATTCGCAGGGTTGGTTCCCGAGGCTGCGCACCGTGAGCATCCCCGGACGCGGTTCCGCGGAGCGTGAACCCTCCGTGTGCCCATGCGCTGGACGAACTCACCCACCACGACCACCAATGCGCTGCGGAGCGAGGTCGCCTCGTCGACGGCAGTAACTGATCGTTTCAGAATGAGATCGGTTCAGTGGCTTGGCAGGTGAGGTCTCCAGGCGGCAGAGTTCTACAGGTGCCGGATGATCTTGTGCCTGATGACCTGTGGGACCGGGAGGCACCGCTGCTGCCGCCCCGTCCGCCGCGGCGCCACCGCTACCCCGGGCGGCTACCAGCGGACGATCGGGCCGCTCTGCGTGGCATCGTGTACGTGCTTTGCAAGAGCGTGAGCTGGCGGGACGTGCCCGCGGGGCGGGCCGGCGGCAGCGGGATCACAGCCTGGCGGCGGCTGCGGGACTGGACCGAGGCCGCCGTGGCCGCGCCTGCACGAGGTCCTGCTCGCCGAGCTTCGGACGGCAGGTCTGCTGGAGGTGGACGACGCCGCGATCGACGGCTTGCACGTCAGGGCGCTGAAAGGGGGGCTCACACCGGACCTTCGCCGGTCGACCGGGGCCGGCCGGGCAGCGAGCACCACCTGATCGTCGACCGGCACGGCACCCCGCCCGCCGTCACACTGACCGGCGGTAACAGCCACGACGGCACCCACCTCCTACCGCTGCTGGACGCCATCCCGCCCGTTCGCGGCCTGCGCGGCAGGCCCCGCCGCCGGCCGCGCCGACTGTTCGCCGACCGCGGCTACGACTACGACAAGTACCGCCGCTTGCCGTGGGAGCGCGGCATCAAGCCCTTGAGGCCCGTCGTGGCAACGCCCACGGCTCCGGCCTGGGCAAGACCCCGTGGTCGAACGAACCTTCGCCTGGCTTCACCAGTTCAAGCGCCTGCGGATCCGCTACGAGATACGCGCCGACCTCCACCTGGGCCTGCTCCAACTCGCCTGCAGCATCATCTGCCTGCGACGACTCCGCACCTCATTCTGAAACGATCAGTTAGGGACGGACGGCGTCTCAGACCTGGCTGCCGCGACTGTCGGGTGCTCAGGTTGCCGGCAAGCCGAGGCTGCCCGAAGACTGCCCGGAGGGAACCGAAACGGGCCCGCCGCGTCAAAGCGGGCATGGGCAGATCACACATCGCAGGGCTCATCACTACAGTCGTCGGCTGCATCACGTTGGCAGGGTGTTCCCCGTCCGGTGGACAACGCCAAGCGGAATACCACCAAGTGCCTTTACGCGGCAGCGCCTACTACCGGGACTTGGACCACACGCTGCACGTCCTGTCATGCGCTGCCGAGTTCCGTGTGGCCGAGTCCGTGAACCAGGTCACCATCGTGACCGCCGCCTTCAACTTCTCCCACGGCGAGGCTGCGCTCGTGGCCAGCGGCGCCTCGTGCGCGGTCTTTGACTTCACGCTGTCGCTGAATGCGCCCCTCGGCGGTCGCCGCGTGGTCGACGGGACGACCGGCAAGGAGGTGCCCGTCGAGGACTGGACCCGCCGCTATTACTCCGCCGCTCCCGAGACGCCTGCGCCCTCGCTACCGGCGGGAAGCTGAACATGACGTCAAACCCTGGAGCGCATCAGCGACAATCGAACCTGAGACGCTCGTCGGCAAGTCCGCCCGGGCGGCGACGGGTTGTGAGACCAGCCGTGGCCGCCCGGTCTCGGATCCCGTTGCATCAGCCCAGTTCAGGCGCCATTCCACTGGCAAAGATCAAATGAGACTGGACGACGGTCACCACGGTGACCTTCACCCGGAGGCCGGCGAAGTCGCGTTGTTCAGTAGCAACAGGTCCGAGTTTGGCGCCTGCTACTGAACTTGATTGAGTGATGTCGGGGCCCGCCGCAAGGTGGTGGGAGGCTCAACCCGAGTCTTCCCAGTGTGCTGGCGCACAAGGATGAGGTTCATGTGATTCGAGATCTGCCGCCGTTGCCGTTGCCCCGGTACGCCGTGGTCCGTATCGGCTGCTCATCAGAGGTGCCCGCCGAGATCGCCGCCGATCTGCGGCAGGTCGGCGTCCCGGCAGGGTTGATCGGTTACGAGTACCAGCCGCTGACCGAGACGGTGCTCCTGGGCGGGATCGGTGAGAACGGGTCGGTGATCTTCGGGACCAGCGGCCTGTTCGGGCACACCGCCATCGATGTGGCTTCGCGTCGGGTAGTACAGATCCCCACGACCGAGTCGGCGACCGCCTGGCATGTGAACCGGGACCGAGGCCATGTGCGACGACGTGGCGATGGGTGACTACGCGAGTTGGGAGGAGGACTGAGGCATGTCAGTCCTCCAGCGTCATGCCGGTGGCCGTGATGCAGCCGTCGACGAGCTCCGGGCGGTACTGGATTCTCTTGAGCCGACGTTTCACGGCCCGGGTGATCTGAGCGAGGTCCGCGGCGGCGAGTTTGCCGATCTCGCGTTTGACCAGCGACCAGATGCCTTTCTGCGGGTTGAGGTCGGGCGTAAGGAGGCAGGTGGAACACCGTAAGCAACTCGGCGTTCGCCTCAATGAACTCTCGTATACCTGCAGTCAGGTGAAGGCGAAGGTTGTCCCAGACCAGCACGATCGGGCCGCCGAGCTGGATGCGGGCCCGGACGATCAGGTCGCGGAAGTCCCGCCAGCCGAAGCCCTTCGGCTCGTCCTTGCGGCCCCGGTACTCGCGGATCGCGTAGATCAGCCGGGACCGCTCACGGGACTTGTAGCAGTCCATGCCCGCCATAGACCCGGCCGGATCCACAACCCCACGAAGGGGCCCAGACTGCCCCCGCCCCCGCCCCCGCCCCCGCGGCGGCCAGCCCACCCAAGCCCGGGCCGGCCGCTCGCCGTACCGGCACAGCGATGCATCGAGCCCGAGCGCGGCACTCGACGCCCGCACCGAGAACAATGCGCAAGCGCTGCAACTATCGCCTCGTCTGCAGGCAACCTATTGTCCTCGTCCTAGGAGCACCCCACGAGGACCGGCTCCGGCGCCCCCCACCCCTGCAAGCCCAACCACCCAGGCGATGTGGGCAGTTACCGACCGTCGACGAGGGAAAATTGATCATGGCGAGAGCAACGGGAGGGGACATCCAGGCAATCAGAGACCCCGGCTGCGCCACGTGCCACGGAACCGGGCGCTCGCCGGGCGGCGTGCCATGCGGGCCGTGCGCAGTGCCATTGCCTCCAAGACTGATCAGGTGGCTCGCCTCCGAAAGTGACGCACAGCGGCATGCGCATCCAGTGCGTCCGTGACAGTGCACGCCGCGCAAAAGCCGTGACCGCCCCAGGCTCAGAACCACACGAGCACGGCCGACGCACGCCCCCGCGCGGGGAGGCGAGCCACGACAACACGCCGCAGGTCAGCAACACCGGCCCGACCGGGACGGCCGGCCTACGCCCACTCCACTCCGTGCCCGGCGAGCTGCGCGAGCAGCCCCTGCGTCAGCCTCCCCCTCCTGCTTTTCAGATTGTTGAGCCAGACGCCCTGGGCGAAATGTGACACGACCACCTGCTCCTCACCCCCGGGACCTGGTGTGGCGGCCCGTCCATTCTGAGTAGTGGGGTAGGGGGCGAGCTGGGGGGCGCAGTTCTGGCGGGTGCCGGGCGGCGGGGGTGTGCAGATGGCCGGTGCGCTGTGCAGTTCATCTGGTCCGATCGGAAGTTGCCCACCGGGGCGTTGGCCGACGGCGGTATGCGCTGTGCACTTGCAGGGGGTGTCGTGCAGATCAGTTCGGCAGTCCCGGGCAGGGTGCGCTGTCGCCGCAGGCAATCATGAGGTTCGACCCGCGTTCCGCGGGGGTCCGTGGTGGCCGTACGCTGGGCGTCTCCATGCACATCCGAGGCGCGTGGACATCCATGGCTGAGGAGAGCGATCGTGGCACAGGGGCGTGGCGGCATCAGGGGTGCGCGGATCGGTTCGGGGCCGATGGGGGAGTCCGAGCGCGGGGATCTCGCCCCTCGTACGGCGGTGTCGTTCTGGTGCGGCAACGGCCACCGGACCCAGATCAGCTTCGCGATCGAGGCGGCAATCCCGCAGGAGTGGGACTGCCGCAGCTGCGGTCTGCCCGCAGGCCCCGACCCCGACGACGCGCCTGCCGCCCAGGGCCACGCCCCCTACAAGACGCACCTGGACTACGTCCGGCAACGCCGCACCCAGGAAGACGGCGAGATCCTCCTCAACGAGGCACTGGCCAAGCTGCGCGGGACCATCTGACCTCCTGAAAAACGGCGCCGCGACCGGTCCAGCGTGGGCCCCACCCGTCCCGGCGGCGGAGCAGCACACGTCGCGGTAGCGCCGACCACCACCTTGCCGATGGTCGACGCTCCGCGGCCCACGTAGGTCACGTCCTCGCAGGCGCCGCCCTACGCCCATTCCACGCCGTGCTCGGCGAGCTGCGTTGTCCATCGGTGTTCTTCTGATCGGCGTGGGGTCGTGTGAGCTGGGTTGATCAGTTTCGGTTGTCGCTCGTTGCCGAGGTCACTTCGGGTGCAGGGGTCGGCCCGCGGTGTGGTCGTCGCCTGGTGGGGCCGATTGAGCTGCGGGTTTGCCAGGCCGCGAACGTGATGATCGGTCTCGGTCAGATCGTTTGAGCGTTGGTCATGTTCCCTGATCGTTGGTAGGGGGTGGTCGGGGGTCTCCGGCCCGGGGCCGGATGCGATGCCGATGGCAGCCAGGAAGGGGTCACTGGCCGGGGTGGAGCCGGTGCCGGCGGGGTGCGTTGTGCGGTGGCCCAGTGGCTGATGTCGGGCAGGGCGCGGGTTTCAGACCACACTTTGGCCCGGCGATGTACCGGCTGGCGTCCAGCCTCACTTCGAATGGTGTCTCAGGGGTGTGCATGTAAGCATGCTTTGAGGCGGTGGTGTCGGCGTCGCGCGGCGTCGCCATGACTGCCCCGAATCGCCAAGAGCGGCGGGAGCGATGCATCATGCGGAGCCTGAAGCAGTTGACTCCCCTCGGGGCGATCGCGTCTGGACTGGTGGCCGGGCTGGTGGGCACCGCCTGCATGGACACGGTCAGGTTCGTGAGGCAGCGCCGGTCCGGTGGTGAGCGCAATGTGCTTCGATGGGAGTTCGCTCCGGTCCCCACCTGGCAGGACGCCACGGATCCGGGACAGGTCGGCAGACGCCTGATCGAGGGCTTCACCCAGCGAAAGCTCCCGGATGCAACAGCCTGGCCGATCAGCACGTTCATGCACTGGGCGTACGGGGCAGCCAACGGGGCGTTGTACGGCGTGCTCGCCGGCTCGATGCCCGATCCGCGCTGGGTCTATGGGGTGCCGTTCGGGGCCCTGGTGTGGGGCAGCAGCTACGTCACCCTGCCGTTCGCGGGGCTCTACGAACCGATCTGGAAGTACGACGCCAGGACTCTCGCGGCCGATCTCGGCCCCCATCTCGTATTCGGCGCCGCGACTGGCGCAGTTTTCCGGCTTCTGAGCACCACCTGTGACACGCGCCAGACACATTCGACGGTCTGACCAGCCTCGCGGCGCTGTACGTGGGGTTGGGCGCCGCGGCCGGCTGCCGATCAGGGATCCGCGCGCCGGCCGCGCTTCCGACCGGTGATCACAAGCCGAGCTCGGAGAGTCCGGGGTGACGATCGGGGCGCTGACCCAGTGGCCAGTGGAACAAGCGATCGGACCGGTGAATGGGAAGATCGTTCATGCAGGCGTGACGTGTGGTCATGAGTCCGTCGGCGCCGAACTCCTCGTTCCCGTGGGGGCGGAACCAATCTCCTGCCGGGGAGCGCCACTCATGCGCAAAGCGAACGGCGATGCGGTTCTCGCCGAAGGCCCACAGCTCTTTGATCAGGCGACAGTCGAGCTCTTGAGACCATTTCCGTTCGAGTAACTCGACGATTTCCGCGCGCCCTTTGGCGAACTCGGTGCGGTTCCGCCACCAGGAGTCGATGGAGTAGACACGGGACACCCTCTTCGGGTCCCGACTGTTTCAGCCGTTTTCCGCTGCACGGATCTTCTGAACGGCTCCCTCGTGGGTGAAGGGAGGAATCGGCGGGTGCTGTTCGGCCATGCCTCTCCATGTTGTTCGGATGACTGGGCGGGCGGACCGCCGACAGAGTGCGCTGCAAAGCGCATGCCCTGTCCCTGCCACCCCTTGGCGAGCACAGCCAGCGTAGCCAGCGGTGGCACGCAGAGATTTTCGTCAGCCGCCCAGCGCCGGTTGCGGAGGCGGCGTGCAGGTTGACGAAGCCCAGCCGCCCCGACGCCTGCGTAGGCTCTGGTCGTGGCAATGACCGCGCTTCCCTGGCAGGACCAAGTGGTACAGCACGCCATGAGAGGCCCCGTTGCGAAAAGCAACTCATTTGAGTCGGTATTTCCGAACGCGGCACACACGCCGCGATTCTTGGCTTACCGTTGCCGCCGATAACCCTGCTCGACGCCCCGCCGGGCAGGCTATGACCCAGGGAGATGATCAGCAGCTCAGGTCGGAGCCGGCCGTCCCCGCGGGAGCCTGATTCCAGAGTCCTCCAACCGGGCTTCTCTCAGCGAAGTCCGGTGGGCGGATGGAACGTTGCGGTCCAGCGGCCTCGAACGGGCCCATAGGTTGGGCCGAGTGCCAGAGTTATGGGTGCCACACCGACTGGTCACGCTCCTGGAGGCGCTGGAGTGCGTCGCGCTCGGAGCGAGCGTACTCTGGGAAAAGTCTTTGAGCGCGGCCGGTATCCGGCCTGCGCAGAGCCGCAGCTGCTCTCATTTCCGCTGCCCCCTTCGTAGCCTTGCAGTCGCCCCATTCGAGGGCCTCACCCCTTGAGCGGAAGGTTCATCAATGAGCACGATCACCACCAATGACGGCACGGTCATCTTCTACAAGGACTGGGGACCGCGCGACGGCCAGCCGGTGGTCTTCCACCACGGGTGGCCCCTGAGCGCCGACGACTGGGACAACCAGATGCTGTTCTTCCAGTCCCACGGCTACCGGGTGATCGCGCATGACCGCCGGGGGCACGGTCGTTCCACCCAGACCGCCACCGGCCACGACATGGACACCTACGTCGCCGACGTCATCGCGCTGACGGACGCCCTCGACCTCCAGGGCGCCTTCCACATCGGCCACTCGACCGGCGGCGGCGAGGTCGCACGGTACGCCGCGCGCGCCAAGGCCGGCCGCGTCGCCAAGGCGGTACTGGTCAGCGCCGTGCCGCCGGTCATGGTCAAGTCCGCGAGCAACCCGGGCGGCACACCAATCGAGGTCTTCGACGGGTTCCGCAAGGCGCTCGCCACCAACCGCGCGCAGTTCTACATCGACGTGCCGACCGGCCCGTTCTACGGCTTCAACAAGCCTGGCGCCGAAGTCTCCCAGGGTCTGATCGACAACTGGTGGCGGCAGGGCATGATGGGCGCGGCCAACGCGCACTACGAGTGCATCAAGGCCTTCTCCGAGACCGACTTCACCGAGGACCTGAAGCAGATCGACATCCCCGTTCTGGTCTGCCACGGCACGGGCGACCAGGTCGTCCCCTACGACGACTCGGGGCCGCTCACGGCGAAGCTCCTGAGGAACGGCACCCTCAAGAGCTACGAGGGCTACCCGCACGGCATGCTGCAGGTCCACCCCGACGTCCTCAACCCCGACATCCTCGAATTCCTGAAATCCTGAGGACGCGGGCCACGCCTGCCAGAGCGTCACGCATGCGCCTGACGCTGTGCCTCGACCCTCGAGCCGCTTACCAGGGAGGGCGAAGCACCTGGCCCACGCCCCCGAACGCGTCCCTCGTCAGGAAGTGGCCCGGCGGCAATGGGCGTGGGCCCGAACCGTCGTAGGGCGGCCGATGCGGCTCGGCGCTCTCGGCGTGCGCGGTCATCTCGGCCGCCGTGCCTTTCCTCGCTGACAGCTCGAGCCTTCTGCGGCGCTTGTTGATTTCCACCGCCCTTGCGGATGAGGACGTCGACTGCTCCGCTCAGTGGTTGGTGGTGACGACCATGCGGAAGCGTGCCCGGCCGGTGGCCATCTTCTCCACCGCGGCCGCGGTCTGCTCGAGTGGCAGCTCCTCGACCCAGGCCCTGACGCCCGATTGCGCGGCGAAGCGCAGCGTGTCCTGGGTGTCGACCGCGGCACCCGACGAGTGACCGTAGACCTTCCGGTCGCCCCTGAGCAGCTGCCGTGCGCTCAGTTGCAGCGGCTCGCCCGCGATGCCGACAATGACGAGTTCGCCGCGGCGTCCGAGTCCGTCGACGGTCGCTGACATCGCGTCCGCGTTGGTGACGGTGGCCAGGACCACCTTCGCGCCGCCGAGTCCCTGGAGTGCTGCGGCGACGTCGCCTGCGGTGCTGTCCACGTAGTGGGCGGCGCCGAGCTTGAGCGCGAGCGCTTCCTTCTCCGGGCCGCGGGCGATCGCGACGGTGTCGAAGCCCATCTTCTGGGCGAACTGCACGCCCAGGTGCCCCAGCCCGCCCAGTCCGAGAATGGCCACGGTGTCACCGGGGCGCGCGGCGGAGCGGCGCAGCGCGTTGAAGACGGTCACCCCCGCGCATGCCAGTGGTGCGGCCTCGGCCGAGGTGAGCTCGTCGGGAACGGCCGCCAGAGCCATGGCGGGGACGACGACGAAGTCGGCGTATCCACCCGGGTAGGCCACGCCCGGGATCGCGAGCTGCGGACAGAGCACGGCATCGCCTGTGCGGCACGCGTCGCAGCGTCCGCAGCTGCCGCCGTACCAGCCGACCGCGACACGGTCGCCGGCCTGCCAGCCCTCGACGCCCCCCCCGGGGGGGGGGCGGGGGGGGGGGGGGGGGGGGGCCCGGGGGTTTGGGTATGCGTGGGGCCGGCGCGCCCCCCCCCCCCGGATTCGTGTGGGGGGGGCGACCCCCCCCGCC
>NZ_JBHWBW010000077.1:0-10545 GCF_042735675.1 Kitasatospora sp. NPDC059571 | reverse complement strand
CTCGCCGAGTGCGACGATGCGGCCCGCGATCTCGTGGCCCGGGGTGATCGGGAACGTGCTGCCCGGCAGCACGCCCCCCGCGATGATCAGGTCGGAGTGGCACACGCCGCACGCCTCCACCGCGATCCGTACCTCGCCCGGACCGGGCTCGCCCACGGGGACTTCAACCAGTTCAGGGGAGGCGCCCGGCGCCCCGACCTGCACGGCCCGCGACATGCCAACGGAGGGACGGGAGGGGGTGTTCATGAGCGAGGCCTTTCTACGTGCTGCACGTCGACGACCAAGGCCGGTCCATCAGAGCCCTTCACCATGCCACCGAGAAGCGGTCCGGGCCCCCCGCCGACGATATGCAGAATGCGGCATTTCGGCATGGTGACCGCGTCACGAGGACGTCCTGGGAGGTGCGGCTGCCCTGCCGACGGTACGGGGGATCCCGGCCGGTCAGCTGCGGCTCATCGGGATCGCCCGTGGCCCGGCAGGATCGCCGGACTACTGCCAGGGTCTAATATGACCGGTCGCTTTGTCAAGGGAACCCCTGGCTCGCCGTACCTGCTTCGGATTCGGTCCACAGGATCCGCTGCCCCGCGAGATGCCGGTGCGGCTGCACGAACAGTGGGCCTCAGTAGCTCCCCACGGCGCCCCCGACCGAAGGACCGACTTCACACCGGGCCGGATCGCCGTCGAGAAGACCGGCGGCAGTGTGGTCACCGAGCGCATGCAGCCGCGCACGGCCTTCGGCGGACAGCCGTTGGAAGTGGCTTGGCCGTCGCCCACTACGTCGACGACATGGTCGAAGCCCGCGGCATCTTCATGCCGACCCGACGTCCTGCCGTCTGCCGCGACGACAGCCTGCAGCCGACCCCCGACCAGGTCATGGTCTCCATCGACCACGGCTGCATTCGGTTCACCTCAACGCAGCGGCCGGCCGCGGCGCTGAAGCGACGCTTCGTGTGGCGACCTAATGGATCGGCCCGCAGTCCGGGGGCGTGTCGCGACGTATCGGCCGTCGCTTGGCCTGAAGGGTGCCTGTGCACGGGTTCACTGCGCTTCTCGGTACTCCATGAACGCAGCGAAAGCTCGAGCGCCGTAGACCGTCGCCGGGCCACCGCACAGAAGGAAGGTCACGCCGATCGCCTCAGCCATTTCCGCTGGTGTGGCACCGCGTGAGACCGCAGCTTGCGTGTGCGAGGCGATGCATCCGTCGCACTGCTCACTGACCGCGACTGCGACCGCGATGAGTTCCTTGACCTTGGGCTCCAGTGCTCCCGGAGCTGTCACCGCCTCGTGCAGTTGTTTGTAGGCCGCGTACACATCGGGGATCTCCCGGCGCAGCGCCCGACCCAGAGGCCGCAACTCGGCCTGCACGGCTTTTCCGCATCTGTGATCCACGATGCTCTCCGTCCCGGGCGGATTCTCGCTCACCCATGAGTATGGGTGCCCCGGTGCTCACTCGCCCGCGAAGTGTGTTGCCGGGTCACGATGCGGGGGACCGCAACCTGTCGCAGCGAGTGGGCCGGCGACGGTGCTGAGCACGAAGGTCACGCCGATCGCCTCGGCCACCTTCGCCGGGTGGCACCGCGTACAGGAGTCGGGCTACGCCGTCCGATGGGGTTGCGTCGGCAGGAGCCGGGGGGCCGTTGCTTGACACGCTCAAGACGACCGGTCATATTTGAAGGGTCGACGCCAGCAACGGGTGCGCACTGTTGTCACGGTGAGTTGCGACGTCTTGAGAGAAGTCGGCTCAGGTGCCAGGGCTCGGCGTTCAACGTCACCACCGGCGCTGTCGAACACCGCCCGGCACGCCGGTTCCTCACCCTGTATGACGTGCAACCCGTCGACGGGGTATCTGCATCCGTGCCCGATCCTGCAGCTCGCGAGAGTTGTTATGAAGAGCCGATTCACCGTCAGGAGGCGGGTGTGATGGCAATCGATGTGGAAAGGCTCCGCAAGGACCTCCCGATCCTGGATCGGCGGATGGAAAGCGGAGCGCCGCTGGTGAACCACCCGCCTGACCTCGGGTCCTCGACGATCGCGGCATCGCCGTGCGGGTCGGCCACCACTGCGCTCGCCCGATCGCGCGTCGCCTCGGTTTCCCCGCAATGACCAGGGCTACCTTCGACGTGGACAACACGGTTGCCGAGGGGGACACCCTGGCGGAAGGCGTACGCGTGGCTCACGCCTACTTCGGCTGACAGAGCTCGATGCGCGCCAGATGCGCTGTTTTGACCGTCGATGGCGGACGTTCCGCCACGGCCCAGCGAAAGGAGATCCCCATGTCGAAAAACGACGTGGTCAAGGCTGTCGTTCTGGGACAACTCCCCGCAGCCCTGTCGGTGGACGTTTCACTCGCCACGCCGCTCACCATGTCCCGGATCGAGGGTCGGGACGAGGTGGTAGGGGTCCTGCGACAGCTGGCAGACTCCTTCGGGATCGGCGAGCCGGAGTTCATCACGGCCGACGGCGAGCGAGATTTCGTCACCTTCGTCGGCAGCAGCCAGGGGCACGAGGTCGGCTTGTTCGCCGTTCTCACACGAGGGGCGGCCGACACGTATTCGGCGGTCGACCTGTACGCCCGCCCCTGGCCGTTCGTGAAGCTGGTCCGCGACCAACTGGCCGCCTCCGACGAACGGTTCCGTGACGACATCGACCTGTCGGCACCCTACGCTCCCGACGGGCCGCCCGGTGGCTTCCTCGCCGAGCAGCCGGCAGGTCTTCCTGAACTCTCGGCCGACGTGGTGTTCCACTCGCCGGTGCTGACGGACACCGCCTCCGGCAGTGAGCTGGTGGGGTTCATTCTGAATGCGGTCGGGGAGATCTCAGGAGCCCCGAGGTTCCGCATTGTCAGCGGCTTCGACCAGGGCTTCGTGATGGTGTACGACGCGACCGTGCACGGTCACACGTGGCAGCTTGCGGGCGTGTGCGGCCTGGACGGCTCCGGAAGGATCGACGATATGCGGATCTACAGCCGGCCCTGGCCCGTCACCGCGTTCTTCCGCGGTGAGGGCTACAAACTGATGCGCGACCGGCTCGGCCCGCAGTACTGGCAGGGAGAGGACCCACTGGCCGTCTTGGGTGAGGCCGACACGGCTCAGTGACGGTGTTGTCGGTCGACGCGCTCGAGTGTCCTCAGTGGGTGCCATGAGGGCGGGGCCTCCTGGTTGGCCTGGGATTGTCAAATACCCGAGGCCAGGAGGCCCTCTCGTCGCAGTCGAGATCGGCGGTCCGATCGTCCTGGTCTGGCCAACCTGAGCACCCACCTGACCACCGGCATGAAGCGCAATGCGGCCGAGCGTGACTGCCTCACGGTCTTCCAGCTGTCCCCGTACACCCTGGACCTCAACCCGGGCGAGCACGGCGAATTGCTCCGCGGACGGCTTCGGCACGCAGCCCCGCCGAACGCAGACCTGGATGCCGCCCTCGTGCCAGGCGCGCCGCCAGTTCTCCACCGACAACTACGGCACTGCGACCGCCCGGTCCTGGGACCGCCTGCACCCGAGGCTGACCCACCGGTCCTCTTGAGTTCAAGCAGACCCCGGGCTGGACCTGCCCGAAGATCCGCACGCCCGAGGCGGCCGACCGCTGGACCTGGCTGATCCTCGCCGTCTCTCACCGCCCCTCGTGGCCGACCGACCTCCGACACTCCGGGGAGAGGCCGGCCGAGCCGAACAAACTCACTCTGGCCCGGATCCGGCGAGTATTCCGGCACCACCGCGGCAGGCCGCCTGCCCAGCCGGTGCACCGAAACCCAGCCGTCCGGGACCAGAGCGGTGCCGCAGCCGCAAGGACACCCGGCCGAGCCCACGTCATGACGTCCACCCTGTCGGCAGTCCCGACTTCGCAAAGCATCCGACGAAGAGGAACAGGTCAGCAGCCCGCGACCAAGCCGCGCAGGTTAACGATCAAGCCGGGGCTCCCTTTGCCGGGCTCGGAGCTGTGCGACTGGGGTTGGGGCGCGGTCGGGTGGAGCAGTCTGATCGGGAGCCGGCCGATGCCGTTGGGGGTTCGGGTCAGTCCGTGTGCTGCTGTGGTTCGGGCTGTGCGGTGCTGTTCTGGGTTAGCGCCGTGCGTGCGGCTTGCAGTAGTTCTTCGGAGAGCGGGTTGCCGCGGGTGGCACGGGCGAGGGTGAGGGCGCCGACCATGGTGCAGAACTGGGCCATGCCGTCGTCGTCGGCGGTGGCCAGCTGGGCGGCGAGGTTCCGTACGCCGTTGGCGTAGACCTGGTGGGCGCGGGTGGCCTGGTCGGGCTCGCGCCCCAGGTCGGCGGCGAATCCGGAGACGGGGCAGCCCTCCCCGGCGTGGTCGCGGTGCCAGACCGAGAGGTAGTCGTCGATCAGTGTCTGGCGGGTGGCCTCGGGTTCCGTCGGGGGGACCGGGCGTCTCACCGGCGAGTGTGCTCCAGGCTCGTCGAAGGCATGGGTGATGGCCTCGTCGACGAGGTCCTCCTTCGAGTCGAACTGCTTGTAGAACCCGCCGTGGGTCAGCCCTGCGGCCTTCATCAGGTCGGCGACGCTGACTGTGGTGCCCTTCTCGCGGAACATCCGGGAGGCGGTGGCGACGACCCGCCTCCGGTTCTCCTGTGCTTGCGCCTGGGACACGCGGCCCATGGGGTCACTCTCCTCGATTGGATGTCGCTTGCCATCTATCCTAGCTCTGGCTTAGATTTCAAACAACATCTATTTGCGGCGACCGGCCGGCAGGTCAATCAGGCCTTGCGCTGACTCCCGTCGCCCGAGGCCGACGGCCTCCGCCCGGCACTCGCCGAACCACCGACAGCACTGGAGACCCCCCGTGACACCACTGGCTGATGTACCTCCCCCGCGAAGAGGCGTTTCCGAGGCGGTCCACCGCCGGCGCTGGTCCGTCCTGACCGTGCTCTGCTTCAGCCTCCTGGTAGTGATGCTGGACAGCTCGATCCTCAACGTGGCGACGAAGACGATCGCACAACCCGCTCCCACCGGACTCGGTTCCACCCAGAGTCAGCTGGAGTGGGCGATCAACTCCTACACGCTGGTCTTCGCCGGACTGCTCTTCACCGCGGGTCTGCTCGGTGACCGGATCGGCCGCAAGAAGGTGCTGCTCTTCGGCATGGTGGTGTTCGGCGCGGGATCGGTGCTGTCCGCCATGTCGGCGTCCTCCGGGCAGCTCATCGCCTTCCGCGCCGTGATGGGCTTCGGCGGCGCCTTCATCCTGCCCGCCACCCTGGCGATCATCATGAACGTCTTCGAGCCGAAGGAGCAGCCCAAGGCCATCGGCATCTGGACCAGCGTGGTCGGCTTTGCCATCGCCCTCGGGCCCATCGCCGGCGGCCTGCTGTTGCAGCACTTCTGGTGGGGCTCGGTCTTCCTGGTCAACGTGCCGATCGTCGTCGTTGCGGTGGTTGCCATGGTGGCGATCGTCCCCGACTCGAAGAACCCCAGTCCGGGCAGGCTCGACCCGGTCGGCGTCGTGCTCTCGATCCTGGGCCTGGTCGCGCTGATCTACGGCATCATCAAGGGCGGCCAGGAGGCCGACTTCACTGTGGCCCAGTCCTGGGGCCCGATCGTGGCCGGCCTGGCGATCCTCGGTGTCTTCGTCGTGTACCAGCGCAGCAGTGACCACCCGACCCTCGACGTCACCTGGTTCCGCAACCCGCGGTTCTCCGCCTCCGTCGTCGCCATCGGTCTGGTCTTCTTCGCCCTCACCGGCGTCACGTTCTTCAGTGTCTTCTACAACCAGAGCGTGCGCGGCTACAGCGTCCTGCAGTCCGGTCTGCTCGTGCTGCCATTGGCCGCCTCGCAGATGTTCTTCGCTCCGCGGGCCCGGCTGGTCGTCGAGCGCTTCGGCGCCCGGGCCGTGTGCGCCGCCGGCCTCGTGCTGACCGCCGTGGCCTTCGCCGGCTTCCTGCTCCTCGGTCAGGAGACCCCGATCTGGCTGCTGGAGGTGTTGTTCTTCCTCATGGGTACGGGAATAGCCCATGTGATGCCGCCGGCCACGGTCATGATCATGTCGTCGCTGCCGCGGGAGAAGGCCGGCTCCGGTTCCGCGATCAACAACACCTTCCGGCAGGTCGGCGGGGCTCTGGGGGTCGCTGTGCTGGGAGCGTTGCTGTCGGCCACGTATCGCAACGGCATCGACCGTCACTTGGGCGTGCTGCCTGCCTCCGACCGGCACGCTGCGGGCGAATCCGTCCAGGCGACGCTGTCCGTCGCCGAGAAGATGGGGCCGGCCGGCAGGGCGCTGGTCCAGCCGGCGCACGACGCCTTCATCCATGCCATGCACATCACCGCCATGGGGTCGGCCGCCGTCGCCCTGGTCGGAGCGGTTGTCGTGCTGCTCTTCCTGCCCCGCAAGGATGCCGCCGCGGCCACCGGAGGTGGCAAGCCGCAGCTCAGGACGGTGGGCGCCAAGGGATGAGTGTGGACTCTCCCCTCGAGGTGCCGGAGGTGATGTCGCCTCAGAGGCTTTGGGCAACCGGATGATCACTCGTTCTTGAGGCTGTCGGCGGGGTGGTGGGCTGCTTCGGTCTCCAGGGGAGCCGTGCGGTGCGACCGCCTCGTCGGCGAGGCGGACGGCCATGAGCCGGATCGCGGCGACCTGGATCATTGCTTCGGCGTGCGCGGTCCGGCGTTCGTACCCCCGTGCCGACCGTCTGCACCGTCCCGGTCGGCCCGCCCCGAGCAGCGGACTGTCGGGATCGCGCCCCAGGCCGGCGGTGAATCCGGAGACGGGGCAGCCGCCCCCGGTGTGGGCGCGGTGCCAGAGCGTGGAGGCGGACTGCTCGCAGAACCCGCCGTGGGTCAGCCCTGCGGCCTTCCTCAGGTCGGCGACGCCGACTGTGGCGCCCTTCTAGCGGAACATCCGGGAGGCGGTGGCTGCGACCCGCCTTCCGGTTCTCCTGCGCCTGTGCCTGGGATGCGCGGCCCAGGGAGCCACTTTGCCCAATTGGATGTCGCTTGACATCTATAACAATCCCACTTAGATTATTTATGACATCTATTTGAGGTCGGTCGGCGGCTCGCGAGAGCTTGCGCCGACCATGACCGTCCGCAGCCGACGGCCTCCGCCCGGCAACCGCAGAAACCGGCAGCCCTGGGGATCCCTGAGGGATCGTCACCGCCGTAGTGACATGGCCGGGCTGCCCTCTCGCGGACACTCTTCATCGCATCAACTCAGATACTCAATTGCTTGCAAGGAGATCGACTGATGGTTGCCGGCAATCTTGTTCTCATCCCCGGCGTCGGCGGCGTGGGCCGCGCGGTCTTCGAGGAACTGCGTGCTCGGGACGTGCCGGTGCGTTTCATGGTCCGTCAGGAGGATGAGCGAGCAGACGAGGTGCGGGCGCTCGGCGCGGAGGTCGTCATCGGTGACCTGACACGGCCCGAGACGGTGGCGGCCTCGCTGCAGGGTGTCACGCGGATGTACTTCGGAATGCGGGTGTCACCGGACCACCTGCTGGCGGCTACCGTGGTGGCCTCGGTTGCCAGGGAGTACGGCAAACTCGAGGCCGTGGTCGACCTGTCGCAGATGACGGTGTCGCAGATGACCGTCACCAGCACCGAAGAGTCGCATCAGCAGCGGCTGCACTGGCTGGCTGAGCAGGTACTGAACTGGTCCGGCCTGCCCGTGGTGCACGTCCGGCCCACGGCGTTCCTGGACAGTCCGCTGTTCACCACGATGGCGGCGCTGTCGATTCAGGAGAACAGCACGATCGGCCTGCCGTTCGGCACCGGTCACACCTCGCCCGTTGCCGTGGACGACGTCGCCCGGGTCATCGCCACCGTGCTTCGAGACCCGGCTCCGCACATCGGAGGGGTCTACGAGCTGACCGGGCCCCGCTCGGTCGACATGGCGGAACTGGCCGGAGCCTTCTCCCGGGCACTGGACCGTCCGGTGTCCTATGTGGACGTACCGCCGGAGATGTGGGCGGCGCGGCTCCCGAAGCTGGGGATGCCGCCACACCTGGAACAGCACGTGGCGACCATGGCCCAATTGCACCGCGACAACCGTTACGATCGCACCACCGGCGATGTCGAGCGTGTGACTGGCAGGGCGCCCATGTCGATCGAGGCATTCGTGGCCGCCCGCAGGGACTTCTACCTCGGCTGAGCCGCCCGGACCGGGTCGGCCCCGGGCCGACGACTTCTCCACGCCGACCGAGCCCGCTCGGGCCACGCCGACGCCCCATGGCCACGGGACGGACCTCGGAGGGGCTTCGGTAGGGGAACCCCCAGCCGTCCGGCTTTGATCGATGCGGCACGGACTCGGTTCCATGATCTCGTGGCGGCCGGGTGCGTGTCCGCGATCTCGATCAACCATGACGGAGCCCCGTCGTTGCACCGTGGGTCTGACCGGCAATCAGCGGCAGCTCGTCGAGCTGCTGCTGCCAGGGGTGGCCGAAGTGGCCGCTGAGAGCCCTCAAGCGCAGCACGTTCATCCGGCACCACCGGCTTCGGCGGTGCCACGTACACGGTGTGTTCCAGTTCGGTCATGGCCCACTCCTCGCTCTGGGCTGCTGCTCGTCCCGTCCCTCGCGAACCGACGGGCGAGCCCGCACCGTGGAAATCATGCCGGCCGGCCTCACCCGACTCGAGGAGGCGATCCCGCTCCGGACATCCGCGCAGGAGCGGTTCGAGGGAGCACTCGGCCCCGCCGAGGCGGAGAGCCTGCGGCTCGCCCTGAGCGCGGTCCTGGACACCGGATTCGATCCCTGGGCGGAATGACCGCCGGCCGCCCCCCGGCCGCGGTCACGGCGAAGGGGGCACCGAAGCGTTCGGCGCCGGAACGTGCGGTGCGCCGGTTGCGGCGGCGGCACGGAGTACAGGCACCGGGCACACCTCGCCGCCCTCGCGATGCCCTACCCGCGTGCGGCAACGGTGTTCGTCAGCAGCAGCACTGCCACATCGTCCGCGAGTGCGCCGCCGTTGAGGTCCTCGGCCTCCGCCACGGTGGTGTCGATCAGCGTGTCGCCGTGCAGGCCGGTGCCGTGATGGTCGGCGATCAGGTCGATCAGGCCCTCCTGGCCCAGGCGGCGGGTGCCGGCACCGATCCGGCCCTCGATCAGGCCGTCGGTGTAGAGCATCAGGCTCCACTGCCGTCCCAGCGGGATCAGGGTCGTCGGCCACGTCCCGTTGCTCAGCAGACCGAGCGCGGGGCCGGGCTCCTCATAGGGCAGCAGTTCGGGAGCCTCGTCGTCGTGGAGCAGCAGCGGGGCCGGGTGGCCGGCCAGGAGCAGCTCGGCCACGTCCTGGTCGGGACGGATGGCCAGCATGCACAGGGTTGCGAAGATCTCCTCGCTGTGGCGTTCGTGCTCCAGCACGCGCTGGAGGGTGGAGACCAGTGCCTGGCCGGTGAGGCCGGTGAAGACCAGGGTGCGCCAGGCGATCCGCAGCGCCACACCGAGCGCGGCCTCGTCGGGGCCGTGGCCGCAGACGTCGCCGATCACGACGTGGACCGTGCCGTCGGCGGTGCGGACGATGTCGTAGAAGTCCCCGCTGAGCAGGGCGCGGCGCCGGCCGGGCCGGTAGCGGGCGTGGAAGGTGAGCCCGGAGCCTTCGAGCAGCGGGGTGGGCAGCAGGTGGCGTTGCAGGCGGGCGTTCTCCTGACGGCACCGCTCCGCCTCGGCCAGGTGCCGGAGGGATTCATTCGCCTGCTTGCGCGCCGCCATCGAGGTGTGCGGTCGGCCTTTCGGCGGGGACGGTACGGGCGAGCCGCGGTGGAGGGGGACTGCGGCCAGGGCGAACGCCTGCGCGATCAGGGAGTCGCTGTCACTGCTCGGCACGCCGGCTGTCGCCTGTGCGGCTCCCGGCACGGTGGCTGCGGAGTGGGGGGAGATGGTCATGAGCGGGCCCTTTCGATGCGCGGTGCTCGGGGCGTTCGGGCCTGCGCTCCCTGGCCCTTCCGGTGCCGCGGTCACGAGCCCGACGTCGAAGGGCACGGCTTGCCCTGGCAGGCACACGGGCTGCTGTCAGGGGCGAACACGGTGCACCTCTCGGGTGCCCAGATCCCCACCAGAAGGGTGAGCCTGCTTCCAGGGTGAATATGACCGGTCGTATTGTCAAGGTTGACAGCTTCAATGCGACCGGCCATCTTGGAGAGGTCGGAGCAGGCCCGGGTCCGCACCCACCGGCCGCAGGACGCCCGGCACCTCGGTGCGGCGGCCGTCCACCAGCACCTCGCCGACGGAAGACGTCGGCGCTGCCGCCGACGTCCTCCCGGGGGCGAACCGGGACATCGCCGACAGCGCAGGGCCCTCGCGATCGCGCCTCGCCGGCCTGCGGCCCGCAGGTCACCCCCCGCCGGGCCGACCGCGACCCGCAGGCGCTCCCTGATCGACAGACCCGTTCCGAGGTCTGCGAACACCCCCGCACGAATGGAGGAGAGCAGATGACCCGACCAGAGGGCAGGGGCGTCGTCGCCGAGGCGACGGACCCCCGCGCCCGGTTCCGCACGTTGCCCGACCGAATCCGGCTCGAGGACACCTTCGTCCCGGTGCCGACGGAAGCGCGCACCCCGGGCCGCGACACCTACAGCCACGACGAGTGGCTGGCCCGCAACCTGTGGTGCGGC
>NZ_JBHWBW010000076.1:5961-23246 GCF_042735675.1 Kitasatospora sp. NPDC059571 | reverse complement strand
AGCCCCCCCCCCCCCCCGCCGCGCCCCCCCCCCCGCCCCCCCCCGCCGCCCCCCCCCCCCGCGGGGGGCGGGGGCGCCCGCCCGGGCGGCGGGCGCTCCCAGGGCGGCCGCCCCCGCCCCGGCCGGCGCCGCCACCGGGTCGGCCAAGGCCTCGGCCGCCGCCCCGAGCGGCTCCGACCGGTGCCGCACCACCGAGCTCAAGGCCGACGTCCAGCTCCAGGGCACCCCCGGCTCGGCGATGGTGATGCTGACCAACCGGGGCGACCGCACCTGCACCGTCAAGGGCTACCTCGGCTACGGCGGGCTGCTCGCCGACAACAGCCGCTCGGACGTCGCCACCACCCGGGTGCCGCAGCCGGGCGCGCCGGTGACGGTCACCCTGAAGCCGGGCACCACCGCCTTCTCCGGGCTGAAGTGGACGCTCTGCGACAAGGCCGACGCCAGCTGCCAGGTGCTGGCCGGCGTGGTGGTGACCCCGCCGGACGAGACCACCCAGCTGACCGCCACGGTGTACGGGACGGATGCCAAGACCGTGCTGCAACTGCCGGTCGCCAAGGCCGGGTTCACCGTGGGGACGCTGCAGCCCTCGTCGCAGGGCGTGCTGCTCGGCTGATCCGCGGTCCTCGGGCGCCGGCCACGGGCCGGCCGGCGCCCGGGCCGCTCAGAAGAACGTCCGGACCAGGTCGACCACGCGCGGGGACGCGGCGTCGGCGTCGTCCAGCACCGGGATCAGGTTCCAGCGGTCGAAGGCCGTGCAGGGGTGCGAGATGCCGAGCCGGACGACGTCGCCGACCGCCACGTCGGCGCCGCGCAGATAGCCGTGCTGGTCGTTCAGCGCCGAGAGCGAGGCGCCGTCCAGCACCTTCCCGCCGCGGACCAGCTGCGGCACCGGCAGGCCCAGGTCGAACGGCAGGTCGCGCTTGCCGGCGTCGAGCAGGGCCAGGCCGGGCTCCGGTGCGGAGAGCACCCGCGACCAGCCGTGCAGGGCCGCCCGCAGCGGCTCGCCGGCCCCGCGCCGTCCGAACGGCGAGATGCCGCGGTAGAAGCCGTCGTCGTGGGCGAGGTACGCGCCGGCGCGGACCACCACGGCGGTCCGCGGCCCGGCCAGCGGCGCGAGCTCCTCGGCGACCGTGTCGAAGAACGCGCTGCCGCCGGCGGTCACCCAGACCCGGTCGACCTCGTCCAGCAGGCCGTCGCCGTCGAGCTGCCGGTACAGCTCGGCCATCGTGCGCAGATAGCCGGTGACGGCCGCGACCGAGGCCGGTGAGGCGTCCGGGCCGACCGGCCCCTCGTAGCCGCTGACGCCGGCCAGCCGCAGGCCGGGGGCGGCGTGCACGGCGCGGGCCACCTCGACCGCCTCCGGCAGGGTGCGGCAGCCCGTCCGGCCGCCGGCGGCGCCGAGCTCGACGCAGACGTCGACCGGCGCGGGTGCGCCGCGAAGCGCCTCGGACATCAGGGCGACGCTCTGCACCGAGTCGGCCCAGCAGGCGAACCGGAAGTCCGGGTCGGCGGCGAGTTCGGCCGAGATCCAGCGCAGGCCGGCCGGGTCCAGCAGGGTGTTGGCCAGGTGGATCCGGCCCACGCCGAAGGCCCGGCCGACCCGGACCTGCGGCAGGTTGGCGAAGGTGATCGCGACCGCCCCGGCGTCCAGGTGGCGCTGCCACAGCGCGGGGGCCATCGAGGTCTTGCCGTGCGGGGCCAGCCCCACCCCGGCCTGTGCGCACCAGGCGGCCATGGCGGCCAGGTTGTGCGCGAGGGCGCCGGCGTCGAGGGTCAGCAGGGGCGTGCCGAGCCCGTCCAGCAGCGGGCCGCCCGCCAGGTACTCGGCGACCGTGCTCCCCCAGGCCTCGGCGGGCACCGCCTTGAACCGGAAGTCCAACCGCTCCTCGGCGAGTTCCGCCACCCTGGCCCGGTCGATGTCCGCCATCGCCTCTGCCCTCCCGGTCCGGCCCCGCCCGGGGCCGCTGTCGCTCGTACGGCAGCACCCTACGCCCGGTCGCGGGCCGCACTCGCCCTGCGGACCGGGCCGGACTGGGAGAGCCTGGCAACGAGCGCGGCGGCACGGCGGAGGACGGCGATGGGCGACTTGGGCGAGGACGCGGCGGGCGGCTCGGGGGCCTGCGGCGGGGAGGCGGCCCGCCGGCCGCGGGTGGAGTTCGGCCCGGGCGGCGCCGGGACCCCGTACGCCCGCTACGCGCGGCTGGCCGACCTGCACGCGCTGCAGCAGCCGCGCAGCGGGGTGCCGGCCGAGTACGCGTTCATCGTGACCACCCAGGTGATGGAGCTGCTGTTCGACCTGGTGCACCACGAATGGCGGCTGGCGCAGCGGGCGCTGCGGGCGGACGACCTGACGGCGGCGCTGGCCGCGCTGCGGCGCGGCAACGGCGCGCAGGACGTGCTGGTCGCCTCGTGGGAGCTGCTGGCGACGCTCACCCCGGCCGAGTTCGGCAGCTTCCGGGCGCTGCTCGGCGAGGCGTCCGGCTTCCAGTCGGCGGCCTTCCTGCGGCTGGAGTTCCTGCTCGGCAACAAGAACGGCGCCCTGCTGCGGATGTACCGGGACGAGCCCGCGGCGTACGACGAGCTGACGGCGGCACTGCGGGCGCCGAGCCT
Source organism: Kitasatospora sp. NPDC059571 (assembly GCF_042735675.1). Taxonomy (NCBI): domain Bacteria; kingdom Bacillati; phylum Actinomycetota; class Actinomycetes; order Kitasatosporales; family Streptomycetaceae; genus Kitasatospora; species Kitasatospora sp. NPDC059571. Next base: position 20,636 of record NZ_JBHWBW010000076.1, on the reverse strand, counting down.
GTACGACGACGCGCTGGCGCTGCTGGACCGCCGGGGCGTGCCGGTGCCGCACGCGCCCTCCGCCGAGCGGCACCGCATCGACCCGGCGGTGGTCGCCGCCTGGCGGCGGGTCTACACCGACCCGGGGTGCGCGGAACTCGCCCGGCTGGGCGAGGCCCTGCTGGACACCGCGGAGCGGGTCACCCGGTGGCGGCAGCGCCACTACACGGCGGTGAAGCGGGCGATGGGCGGCCGGCCCGGGACGGGCGGCTCCAGCGGGCTGAGCTGGCTGCGGCGCTCCGCGGAGCAGGACGTCTTCCCCGAACTGTGGGCCGTGCGCGACGAGCTGTGAGGATCAGGGCCGCTCCGGCGGGGCCAGGAAGGCGCTCTGCAGCACGTCCCAGGAGAGCGGGCGGCCGGGCGGGATCCGGGTCTCGTGGGCGACCTGCACGATCCGGACGGCCAGCCGGTGCACCGCCATCTCGTACTGGGCGCGGTGGCGCTCGGTGCGGGCCAGCGCGAGCAGCCCCTCGCGCTGGTAGTCCGGGCCGAAGCTGCGGTGGTTGAAGCGGAGCCGGGCGGCGGCGGGCGGCAGGCCGGCGGCCGGGACGGGCAGCCAGACCACCGGCACGATCCCGCTGGCCCGCTGCTCCGATCCGTCGGCGCCGCCGCGCGGGACCCGCCGGGCGAAGCCGTACCACTCCTTGCCGCACCGCTCGGAGGCGAAGTAGCGCGGCGAGTACAGCGGGACGAAGACCCGGCAGGTGGCCAGCGCCTCGGTGATCTGCCAGCGCGACCAGCTGTCCAGCTCGGGGCTGCGGTCCAGGAAGCCGGGCGGCACCGCCGAGGGCAGGTCGGTGAGTTGGAGCACCTCCTCGCACAGGTCCTGGTAGAGCCGGTCCACCGCGCGGTCGCCGGGGCCGTCCGGGTGGCTGAGGAAGAAGTAGGGTCTCGGGGCCTCCGGGCCGGCCGGCTCGCGGCGGGCGGCGGCGGAGTGCGAGGGGGTCCGCGACTCCACGGTGGCGGGGTGCAGCTGGGCGTTGCGGGCGAGCACCAGCGGCCGGCCGTCGCGGGGCGGCCAGATCCGGGTGACCGGCGGGGCCGGCGGGGTGTTCTGCATGGCCAGCTCCAGGAGTTGGTGGACGGTCAGGCGCTCGGTGCCGTCCGGGTCGCCGGTGCGGATCGCGGTGGCGAGCCGGCCCGCCACCGAACGGTCCACCGGGTGGCGGAGGTTGACCACCTGGTAGCTGCCCGGGTCGACCGCGACCGCCCCGCCGGGCTCGGGCGGCACCCCGGTGCGGGCGCCGTCCAGGATCAGCAGCCGGCGGGCCGCCCGCCCGCCGGCGACCGTCTCCACCACGCCCTGCCAGTCCAGGCCCGGCCGGTGCACCTGGCCCCAGCGGCCCGCGCCGACCGCCACCCCGAGCTCGTCCCCGGCCCCCAGCGGACCGCCGACGTGCACCACCAGGGTGTCCTCGGCCTCCTGGACGGCCCGCTGCAGGGCCCGCCGGAAGCCGTCCGGGTCGTCCTCGCCGAGCCAGATGTGCCGCCGGTCCAGCCCGACCAGCGCCGGGTCCACCAGGGCCTCCGCCAGCGCGGCGAGGTCCCGCAGCGCGGTGTACTCCTGCTCCTCCAGCACCTCGCCGGGGGCGCCGCGCGAGGTGGTCAGCAGCAGCACCGCCCGGGAGCGGTCCGGGTCGGGCAGCGCGGTCGCCTCCGGCGGGCCGGCGGGCCGCCCGGCCTCCTCCGCGGCCGGGTGCGGCGCGCCGTCCGCCAGGGTGTCCTCCGGCCCGTCCTCGGGGCCGTGCTCCGGGACCGCGACGGTGAACACCGGCGCCCCGGACACCCCGAGCAGCCGCGCCGCCTCCGGGCTGACCAGCGCGAACGGCCGCGGCTCCAGCAGGGTCACGGCGCCGCCGCGGGTGGTCTCCACCCAGGCGGGGAACGTCCCCGCCGCGGCCCGGCCCGGGTCGCCGATCCGCCCGCCGACCCGGATCAGCAGGTCCAGCGCGTGGTGCGCGGTCGACCGCGGCAGGGTGTGCAGCAGCAGCTCGCGCACCCCCGGCCGGAACGCGAAGTAGCCGGGCCGGCCCGGCCGTTCCCGCAGCAGGCCGCTCACCACGATCTCCGCCAGGTGCTGCGGCTGCGGCCGCGCCAGGCCGGCCTGCTGGAGCAGCCGCATCACCGGCAGCGCGGGGGTGGTGAGCGCCGTCATCCCGGCCAGCGTGAACGCCTCCCGGGACGCCGTCGAGCGGAACCGCACCACCAGCTCCTCGGCGGACAGCTCCTCCGGGTCGGGACCGGCCTCCGCGTAGCGGGCCGGCACGCCCGGCACCGTGCCCAGCAGCAGCGCCGCACCGACCACCTGGCCGCCGGCCGGACTGCCCACCAGGTGGGCCCAGTTGGCCAGCCAGTCGGCGCCCGGCTCCAGCACCGGCACCACCGGCCCGGTCCGTCCCGGCGGCAGGTCGGTGAACGGCGTGAACCCGTACGCGGCGTCCGGCGCACCGGCCTCGGTGCTGGTGAGCACGCCCGGCACCGCCGCGACCGGGGTGAGCGGCCAGAGCCGCTCGGGCAGCGGGTGGACGACCGCCACCGGCAGCCGTCGGGCCAGTGCGCAGAGCGTGCGGTGCCAGCGGTCCCCGGCCCGGCCGGAGCGCCACTGCGGGCCCATGCAGTCGCTGAGCACCAGCACCGCGGCCCGGCCGTCCGGGATCCGCCGGTGCGCGAGCCGGCCGTCCGCGGGCAGCCGCCCCGCGGTGACCTGGCGGAACGCACCGGTCTGCTGGAAGAGCGTGCGCAGCTCCCGGGCGAGCGGGCGCCACAGTGCCATGGTCGGGCCGGTGTCGAGCACCAGGTGCAGGTCGAGCCAGCGCTCGGTGCTGGGCCGCAGCACCGGCAGCCAGTGCACCGGGCCGGGGCCGCGCAGCGCCTCCGCGAGCCGGTCGGCGGTGGCCTGCTCGTCCAGGAGCCGGCGGCGGGTGTCCGGGACCTGCCGCTTGAGCGGGCGCAGCGCCCGCTGCAGCGGGAGCGGGCGGGCCAGCATCGGCGCGTCCGGGGTGGCGGCGGGGGCGGCGGGGGCGAGCCGGCCGGCCGGGCCGGCCGCGGACAGGTGCAGGGCGGTGCGCGGGCCGGCTCCGTCGGTGGCCCCTCCCGGCTCGGCCCGGTGGTGGTGGCGGGCCGGGCCGACCGGGCCGGGCCGCACCGGCAGCGGCCTCGGCTCGGGGAGGCCCGCGGTGTCCGCCCCGGCGCCGCCCTCGGTGGAGCGGGCGGCCAGCCAGAGCAGTTCCGCGAGCTCGACCGGGGCCCGCTCGGCCAGCCCGAGGTCGGCCAGCAGGGCGGTGAACCGGTCGAGGGCTCCTGGCTCAGAAGACATCGTCGTCCTGGCCCCGGCTGAGGTAGGGCATCACCTGGGCGGCCAGCTGGGCGCGGTCGGCGGCGTCGCCGAGCTCGGGGCGGGCGGTGAGGTAGACGGCGTTGAGCAGCTGGTCGGTGGCGAGTTCGCCCTCCTCGCGGCGGGCCAGGAAGACCTCCAGGATCTCGGTGACCAGCTGCCGGTCGGACTCCGGCAGGTGGGAATGGACGATGGACTCCAGCTCGGCGCCCTCGGGCCGGCGCAGCTCCAGCACCACGCAGCGGCGCAGGAAGGCGGCGGGGAACTCCCGTTCGGCGTTGGAGGTGAGCACGGTGAACGGGAAGGCCCGGCAGCGGACCCGCCCGCCGTGCACCGGGGCGCGGGTGGTGCCGTCGGCGGTGAGCACGTTCGCCTCGCGCTGCTGGGGTGCGGCGCGGACGAGTTCGTCGATCTCGTACTGGCCCTCCTCCAGGATGTGCAGCAGGTCGTTGGGCAGGTCGAGGTCGCCCTTGTCGATCTCGTCGATGAGCAGCACCCGGGGGCGCTCGTACGGCAGCAGGGCGGTGCCCAGCGGGCCGAGCCGCAGGTGCTCGTCGAGCGAGGCGTCCGGGGTCTCCGGGCCGGAGCGGTTGGCGGCGTAGAGCCGCGACAGCGGGTCGTACTGGTAGAGGCCGTCGCGCAGGGTGGTGCGGCTGGTGATGTTCCAGCGCAGCACCGGGCCGAGGCCCAGTTCGTGGGCGACGGCGTACGGGAGGCTGGACTTGCCGCCGCCGGGCGGGCCGGTCACCAGCAGCGGCCGCCTCAGGTAGAGGGCGGCGTTGACGAGTTCGACGGTCTCGGGGGTCGGCCGGAAGGTGGCCGCACGGTGCCGGGCCGGGTCCGGCACCGGGTCGGCGGGGCCGTCCGGCGGGGCCAGCGGCGGCCCGCCGTCGAAGTCGCGCCAGGGCGGCGGGGCGGGCAGCGCGGTAATGCCGTCGTGCGGCTCGGTGACGCCCCGGTAGATGCGCTTCAGCGGCATGGTCCTGTGCTCCTGCTCACTCGTCGGCTGCTCATTCGTCGGCGGCCGCCGGGTACGGCGGTGGGCTGGTCGGTACGACGCGGTAGGGGCGGTGCGGTCCGGGGAGCACCGACGGGTCCTCCCAGAGCAGCACCAGGCCGGCGGCCCAGTGCCCGGCCGGGTCCGGCGCCTCCTCCGCCTCGTGCCGCAACTCCCTCACCCGGCGCGGCAGGTCGGCGGCTGCGACGTCGGTGAGCTCCTCCGCAAGTCTGGCAAGGAATCGCTCGTTGCGGCAGGTGCGATCGCGCCCGTGGTCGGTGCCGCACGGCTGTTGCGCCCACAGCACGGCGGGTGCGCCGGCGCGCAGGGCGGCGGCCAGCAGCGGTTCGTACGGTGCTCCCCTGGGCGGGCCGGGCAGGGCGGGCAGTTCGGTCCGCTCCGGTGGCCGCAGCCGGTGGTAGAGCCTCTTGTCGTCGGGGGGTTCGGTGCAGCGCACGAGGTGCAGCCGGGTGCCCGGCTGGTCGCGCAGCGGCGCCCACTTGAGTTCGAGGTGGCGGCGGGCGGCCGGGTCGGCGCGGCGCTGGGCGTCGACCACGACGACCGCGTGGTCGGAGCGCGGGGGGCGCCGTTTTGTGTGGGCGGGGGGGGGGGGGGGGGGGCGGGGGGGGGCGGGGGGGGGGGCCCCCCCCCCGGGGGGGGCGCCCCCCCCGCGGGCCGTAGTCGGTGCGGCGGCGGGTCCAGTCGTGCACCGGCTGGGTGAGCCAGCGGCGGGGCAGCGAGAAGATGATGAGCTCGGCGCCGTCCGGTTCCAGGCGGCCGAGTTCGTGGTCGATGCGGTCGCGGACGGCGGCGGCGAGCCGGGGCCGGGGCACGGTGCGGGTCTCGGCGGCGCCGATCCGGCCGTCGCGGACGGCGGCGACGCCGACGTGGAACATCGCGGGCCCGGCGCCGCTGGGGGTGATCTCGACCAGGATCGGCCGCCAGCGCTCGCGCCGGCCGCGCCCGGCCGCACCGCGTTCGCCGTGCCGCTCCAGCCAGTCGAGCAGGCCGCGGCGCCGGTCGTCGGCGGCGGCCTCGGCGACCTGCCGGGCGTAGGCGAGGACGGGGTGCGGTCCGCGCGGCGGCCGGGGCACCTCGGAGAGCAGGTACCAGCCGGCGTCCCACAGGCCGGCGGGGCGGATCGGCGGGTCGGGGGCGCCGAGCGGTCCGACGGCCGCCCGGTAGAGGGCCAGCGGGTCGGCGGGAGGCGGGTCGCCGGTGAGCAGCAGCCGCAGTTCGCGGACGGCGTCGGGGGGCAGCGCCGCGCCGGGCAGCCGGTCGGCGAGCTGCGGGACGTAGCGGGCGGCCTCGGCGAGCGGCAGCATCTGGCCGAGCCGGACGGCCGGGCGGTTGCGCTCCTCGGGGCCGCGCAGCACGCCGAGGGTGTCCAGGGCGGCGGTCACCAGGCCGACCACCTCGCCGGTGCCGGCGATCACCACCGGTCCGCCGCTGAAGCCCGGGGAGAGCGGCATGCCGGTGCCCTCGTGCTCCAGCTGCATCAGCTCGCCGGCGATCCGGAAGCCGCCGCGGGTGAGCCGGATCTCGCTGCCGAGTCCGGCGTCGTGCCCGGCCGGGAAGCCGTAGGCGACCAGGGCGGGGGCGGGTGGCCGGGTCCACTGGTGCAGGGCGGCGAAGGGCGCGGGGGCGGCGATCCGGTCGGCGAGCGGCCGGTCGAGCTCCAGCAGGGCCACGTCGCCCGCGCCGCCGGGGAGTTCGGGCCACGGGCCGCGCAGGGCGACCCGGGCGGCGAGCGGGGCGAGGCCGGGGTGTGCGACCAGCCGGACCTCGGCGGTCCGGGCGCCGTGCACCACGTGCGCGCAGGTGAGCACCTCACGGTCGGAGACGAGGATCCCGGCGCCGGTCAGCGGGCCGGCCGGGCCGGTGGCGGCGATCCGCACCAGCCAGCGGACATCGGGCATCGGCACGCCGGTCAGTGGCCGACCGGGCCGCCGGAAGTGCCGGGCGACCAGGTGAGTTTGACGGTGAGGTGGGCGTCGGCGGCCGTTCTGGCGATGAGTGCGCCGGCCTCCGCCGACAGCTTGACCGCGAACTCGATCTCCACCTCGTCGGGCCGCAGGTCGCCGCCGCGCAGGACGCGCAGCGCCGCCTCGGCGGCGGACCGGACCCCGCCGAGCGCCTGCTCGAAGGTCTCGGCGGCCCGGACGGCCGCATCGCCGGCCCGGCCGACCGGCTGCATCCCGTACGGGTCGCCGGCCGGGCCGGTCGCCGCGCCCTCGACGCGCACCACCGCGCCGTCGGCCGTCAGGAACTCCACGTACTCCGACATGGGCACTCCCCACCGTGTCAAGCCGTACTGTCAGCCGAATTCCCAGGGCGATGGTCGCACAGCGCGGGGCCGGGCGCAGCGGTTCCGACCGGGTTGACGGCAGCAATCTTCAAGGAACATGACAATATGTCAGGTCAGCGCACTGGGGCCCGTCCCGGCCGGAAGCCGCCCCGCGCCCCGGGCCGGACGCACCCGGTGCAGCCCGTAGGGTGGGGGCCGTTGGTCGTGGTGCGGGACGGACGGACGGGGCAGCCGGGATGGACGGCGGGACGCAGGCGGGCGGGCCGCTGGCGGTGGTCGCGGACAGCGTGGCGGTGCTCGCCCTGCCCGGGCTCGGCGAGCACCTGCTCAACCCGGCCGAGCGGGAGCGGGCGGACCGCTTCCGCAAGGAGCAGAACCGGCTGGACTTCGTCGCCGCGCACCTGCTGGTACGGCTCTGCGCGGCCCGGCTGCTCGGCATCCCGGTGGCCGGCGCCGCCCTGGTGCAGCGCTGCCCGGACTGCGGCCGCGAGGGCCACGGCATTCCGGCGCTGGCCGACCGGCCGCAGCTGCGGCTGAGCCTGGCGCACACCGACGGGGTGGTGGCGGCCGCCGCCGGGCCGGAGCCGGTCGGCGTGGACGTGGAGCTGCTGAGCGCCCGGGCCGAGTTGGCGGACCTGCACGAGCGGGTGCTGACCGATGCGGAGTGGGACGCGGTCCGGGCCCACCCGGACCCGGGCGGCGCGTTCCTGCGGCTGTGGGTGCGCAAGGAGGCGATCATCAAGGTCGGCCGGGCCACCCTGGACACCCTGGACACCGTGGACCTCTCCGCGCTGCCGCTGGACGCCCCGGACCCCGGTCCGGTCCACCGGCGGCACGGCGATCTGCACCTGGTCGACCTCACCGACCCGGGGCGCGGGGTCCTGGCGGCGGCGGTCTCCACCCGGCCGGTACGGCTCGGCACGGCGGCGGTGCCGTTCGCGGACCTCGACCGGCCCTGACCGGCCAGCGGCCCCCGGGCGTCCGGGGCCCCCGTAAGGGGGTGTTAGCGTGCAGCGAGCCGCGCGGGCCCACCTGCTGCGGCGCCCCCGCCCCCCGGTTGCCGCGAAGGATGTCTCCCCCATGGCCAAGCTCCTGCTGAGCCTGCACGTACTGGCCTCGGTGCTGTTCATCGGCCCGGTCGCGGTGGCCGTCAGCATGTACCCGCGCCGGGCGGCGGCCGCGCTCGCGGACGGGCCGGACCGGGTGTCCGCGGCGGCCTCGGTGCGGATGCTGCACCGGATCACCCAGCTCTACGCGCTGCTCGGCGTCGCGGTGCCCGTCCTGGGCATCGGCACCGCCCAGGTGATGGGGATCATGGGCCAGACCTGGCTGATCGTCTCGCTGGTGCTGACCGCGGTCGCCGCGGGCTCGCTGCTGCTGCTCGTCCTGCCGGCGCAGCAGGCCGTGATCGACACCCTCGACCTGGCCGACGGCAAGGAGATCAGCGGTGTGGTGCGCGGCGACGAGCGGGAGCGCGCCGAGCGCGGGCTGAAGCTGCTGCCGATGACCGCGGGCGTCTTCAACCTGCTGTGGGCCGTCGTCGTGGTGATGATGGTCATCCGGCCGGGCTCGACGACGGGGGCGTGACCTCCACCCGTCCGATCCCCCGGATCTCCAGGCCTTCGAGCAGTTGCCTGGTCGCCTCGGCCACCGCGGCGACCGCCTGCTCGAAGGCCTCCCTGTTGTGGGCGGCGGGCGCGCGGAAGCCGGACACCTTGCGGACGTACTGCAGGGCGGCGGCGTGCACGTCGTCGGTGGTGACCTCCGGCATCTCCGGCGGCCTGAGCGTCTTGATGGATCGGCACATGCCCCCAGTCTGCCGCGGCGGTCCGACGGGCGGGCGTTTCAGCGGCGGACCGGTCCGCCCAGCACCACCCCGGCCCGCTTGACCGCGCGGGCGACGATCGCGGTCTCGGCGCGGGCGACGCCGAGCGGCCCGAGGGTCTCGGTGGTGAACCGGTAGAGGCCGGAGTGGTCCGGGCAGAACACGGTCGCCATCAGGTTGGCCCGGCCGCTGGTGGCGAGCACCCCGTGCACCTGCGGGTGGTCGGCCAGGGCGGCGCCGACCTCGGCGAGCCGGCCGGGCGGCACGTCCAGCCAGAGGTTGGCGTCGACGGCCATGCCGAGCAGCCGCGGGTCCACCGTGGCGTGGGTGCGCAGCAGTCCTCCGGCGGCGAGCCGGTGCAGCCGCCGGCGGACGGTCGACTCGGGGGCGCCGGCCGCGGCGGCGAGCGAGGCGTGCGAGCGGCGGGCGTCCCGGCCGAGCAGGTCCAGCAGCAGCCGGTCGAGCGCGTCCGGCTCGGGCGGCGCGGTGGTCGGCGCCGGCGGGGCGAGCGCCGCGGCCTGCTCCTCGGTGAGGTGGCCGGAGCGCCAGCGGCCCGCGTCGGCGAACAGGTGCAGCACCGCGTGCACGTCCGTCTCCAGCACGGCGCCGGTGGCCGGGAGCTGCCCGTACAGCAGGCGGTCGCGGGCGCCGGCGTCGGTGAGCACCACCGCGCCGACCTCCTGCCCGCCGAGCATGACGTCGACGAACGGGACGTCCGGCCGGGCGGCCAGGGCCTGCGCGATGGTGTCGACCTTGCCGCGCAGCACCCGCACCCGCAGCAGCAGGGCGCCGACCGCCCGGTCGCGGACGTCGGGTATCAGCACGACCGTGACGGTGCCGCTGCCCAGCAGCCGGCCCAGGCGCCGGGTCACCGTGCGGGCGGAGACGCCGAGCACCTCGGCGATCCGGCCGGTCTCGGCGCGGCCGTCCACCTGGAGGGCGCACACCAGCCGCCGGTCCAACTCGTCCAGCAGGGTGGCGGGATCCGCCGAATCGGTGTCCATGCGTGTCCGTTCTCCGCCGGGCGTGGGCCTCTGACGGCCCGGGCCGCCGCCGACACGCTACCTGTTGTCCACCGACGAGAGGGGAGAGGGACGATGCGGGACCTGGTGGAGCTGCGGGACCTGGTGGGGAGCACGGCCGAGGCGGTCCGGAGGGTGGGGGCGCGGCTGGCCGCCGGGCAGTCGCCGGAGCCGGTGGCGGCGGCCACGCTGCCGCAGGCGCGGGCGGCCTTCGGCGCGGTCGACGGGCCGGCGGTGGAGCAGTTGCGCGCCCTGCTCGGGCCGCTGCTCCCGGCGGCCGGCTGGTGGGAGGACGAGCTCGCGCAGCAGCTGCCCGCCGACGGCGAGTGGTGGGTCTGCGACGCGACCGACGGCGCCGTGCAGTACCTGAACGGGCTGCCGCACTGGGCGGTCACCGCGACGCTGCTGCGGGACGGCGAGGCGCAGCTGTCGGTGGTGCACGCGCCGCGCCAGGGCATGACGTACACCGCGGTGCGCGGCGGCGGTGCCCGACTGAACGGCCGGCCGATCGCGCCGGTCGCCCGGGAGCTCGCGATCGCGGTGGCGGGCACCGCGCACCCGCCGCTCGCCGCCTCGGACCCGGTGGCCCGGCGCCGGACGGGCGCGTCCACCGCGGTGCTGCTCGGCGAGGTGCTCGCGGTGCGCAACCTGGGCCCGACCGCGCTGCAGGTCGCCCACGTGGGCTCCGGCCACCTGGCGCTGTTCTGGGAGTACGGCGCGGACGCGGGCAACCTGCTGCCCGGGGCGCTGATCGCCGAGGAGGCCGGCGCCCGGGTCACCGACCAGGCCGGGCGCCCGTGGACGCTCGCCTCGGACGGCTTCCTGGCCGCCGCGCCCGCCCTGCACGGGCGGCTGGTGGAGGCGCTGGCGGCGGTGGACTGAGGCCGGGGCCGGGGCCGGGTCAGGTCAGCGTGGGGTCGGGTCGGCTCGCCGGCTCGCCGCTGCCGACCAGGGTGCGGGTGAGCGGCGTCCGGGCCAGGGCGATGGCGCCCGCCGCGACCAGGGCGATCCCGAGCAGCTCCGGCAGCAGCCACCAGCCGGTGCGCAGCTGCTCGCGGTAGAGCAGCACGCCGAGGGTGAGGCTGACCGCCGCGTCGCCGAGGGTGAGCGCGGGCTGCGAGGCCACCAGCGGGCCGCCCTGCAGCGCGTTCTCCAGCAGGAAGAGCGCGGCCACGCCGACCGCGGCGAAGGCGTAGGTCTGCCAGGCGGTGAAGAACGCCGCCAGGCCGTGGTCGGCCAGGGTGCGGGTGGCGCTCTTCATCAGGGCCGCGGTCAGCGCGTAGCCGACCGCGGCCGCCGCGCCCAGGCACCAGGCGCGGACCCGGCCGATCGGGCGGCGCACCGCGACGAGGCAGAGCAGCACCATCAGCCCGCCGCAGGCCGCCAGCGCCGGGATCCAGCGGGCGACCTCGACCCGCGGCTCGCCGGCCGAGGGGGCGGCGGCGCCGAGGGCGATGCCGAGGCCGAGCACCACGCAGCCGATCGCGGCCCAGCCGCGCGGCGGCAGGCCGCGCCGCAGCACCAGCGAGCCCACCATCAGCGCGAACGGCAGCTCCAGCACGAACAGCGGCTGCACCAGCGACAGCTTGCCGCCGGCCAGGGCAGCGGCCTGGAAGACCGCGGCGGCGATCACCGCCAGGATCCCGGCCAGCCAGACCCGGCGGCGCAGCAGGTCCAGCAGGAGTCCCGGGCGCAGGCCGGTGGAGGCGGGCACGGTCAGGGCGGCGCGGCGCTGCAGGACGGTCGCCACCGCGTTGCTGAGCGCCGCGCACAGGGCCAGCAGGATCGCGAGCACGGTGCACGGCTCCCTTCGCCGGTCAGGGGCCCCGGCGCGCACCGGGGAGGACCCGGTCCCAGTCTCACCCGGGCGGCGCCGGCGTGCCGAACAGCCGCGCCGCGTTCTGCCAGCAGACCGCCCGCAGCCAGTCGTCGCCGAGGCCGAGGCCGGCCAGCGCGTCCAGCGCGGTGGCGTACGGGTACGGGATGTTCGGGAAGTCGGTGCCGAGCAGGATGCGCTCCCCCAGGTCGGCGAGCCGGGGCAGCTCGGCGGCCGGGAACGGGGCGAGGCGCTGGGTGAAGTCGGTGAACGCCATCGTGGTGTCCAGGTGGACGCCGGCGTGGCGCTCGGCGAGGTCGAGGAAGTCGGTGTACTCGGGCAGGCCCATGTGCGCCACGATCAGCCGCAGGCCCGGGTGCCGGGCGAGGACGGCGGCGATCGGCCCCGGCCCGGTGTGCTTGCCGGGCGCGGGCCCGGACCCGCAGTGCACCACGACCGGGGTGCCGTGCTCGGCGAGCAGGCCCCAGACGCCGTCCAGCAGCGGGTCCGCCGGGTCGTAGCCGCCCACCTGCACATGGGCCTTGAACACGCGGGCGCCGCGCGCCAGGGCGTCGGCGACGTAACCCGGCGCGTCCGGCTCAGGGAAGAACGTCGCGGTGTGCAGGCAGTCGGGAGTGCGGGCCGCGAAGTCCGCGGCCCAGGAGTTCAGCCAGCCGGCCATGTCCGGCTTGTGCGGGTAGAGCATGGCGGTGAACGCCCGCACCCCGAACTCCCGCAGGGTGTCGATCCGCTGCTGCTCGGCGTGCCGGTACGCGATCGGCCAGGGCCGCCCCGTGAGCGGCCCGGCCGCGTCGAAGTACGCCCACACCTTGTCCAGCACCCGCTCGGGCATGAAGTGCGTGTGGACGTCGATCAGGCCGGGCAGGCCCAGCCGCTGCCAGAACCCCCGGACCTCAGCCGTCCCGCCCGCTGCCGTCCCGCTCACCGGCGGACCGCCCGGTCCAGGATGGCCGCCGTGTCGGCGCCGGGGGGCAGGGTGCCGAAGGCGGCGCCGTGGTCGCCGCCGAGGCGGGAGGCGCAGAAGGCGTCGGCCACTGCCGGGTCGCCGTGCCGCACCAGCAGCGAGCCCTGCAGGGCGAGGGCCATCGACTCGACCAGGCGGCGGGTGCGGTACTCCAGGTCGGTGAGGTCGCCGAGCTGCTTGCGCAGGGCGGCGGTGGCGGCGTCCAGGCGGCGGTCGGCGCCGGCGGCGGCGTCGAGCTCGGCGAGCAGGGCCTCGACGGTGGCGGGGTTGCGGGCCATCGCGCGCAGCGCGTCCAGGGCGGCGACGTTGCCGGAGCCCTCCCAGATGGAGACCAGCGGCGCCTCCCGGTAGAGCCGGGGCATGCCGGACTCCTCGACGTAGCCGTTGCCGCCCAGGCACTCCAGGGCCTCGGCGGCGTGCGCCGGGCCGCGCTTGCAGACCCAGTACTTGGAGACCGCGAGGCCGAGGCGGCGCAGCAGCGCCTCCTGCTCGTCGCCGGCGAGGGCGGCGTCGGTGGCGGCGGCGAGCCGCATCGCCACGGTGGTGGCGGCCTCGGACTCCACGACGAGGTCGGCGAGGACGTTGCGCATCAACGGCTGGTCGACCAGGGCCGCGCCGAACGCCCGCCGGTGGGTGGCGTGGTGGAGCGCCCGGACGGTGCCGTAGCGCATCCCGGAGGCGGCCCCGATGGTGCAGTCGAGGCGGGTCATGTTGACCATCTCGATGATGGTGGGGACGCCGCGGCCCTCCTCGCCGACCAGCCAGCCGGTGGCGCCGTCGTACTCGATCTCGGCGGAGGCGTTGGACTTGTTGCCGAGCTTGTCCTTGAGCCGCTGGAGCCGGATCGGGTTGCGGCTGCCGTCCGGCAGCACCCGGGGCAGCACGAAGCAGCTGAGGCCGCCGGGCGCCTGGGCGAGGGTGAGGAACACGTCCGACATGGGGGCGGAGGTGAACCACTTGTGGCCGGTGAGCCGGTAGCTGCCGTCGGCGTGCGGGACGGCGGCGGTGGTGTTGGCGCGGACGTCGGAACCGCCCTGCTTCTCGGTCATCGACATGCCGGCGATCAGGCCGCGCTTGGTGCCCGGCTCGCGCAGGCCGAAGTCGTACGCCCGGGCGGAGAGCAGCGGTTCGTAGCGCTCGGCGAGGTCCGGGGTGGCGCGCAGCGCCGGCACCGCGGCGTAGGTCATCGAGATCGGGCAGGTGTGGCCCGCCTCGACCTGGCCCCAGACGTAGAACTTCGCGGCGCGCGCGGTGTGGGCACCGGGGCGGCCGTCGGCCCACGGGGCGGCGTGCAGGCCGTACCGGACGGCGGTGTCCATCAGCTCGTGCCAGGCCGGGTGGAACTCGACCTCGTCGATCCGGTGGCCGTAGCGGTCGTGGGTGCGCAGCACCGGCGGGTTCTCGTTGGCGAGCCTGCCCCAGGTGTCGGCCTGCTCGGAGCCGGCGAGGCGGCCGAGCTCGTGGAGCTCGTCCTCGGCCCACCCGGCGCCGGCCCGGTGCAGGCCGGCGAGGAGTGCCGGGTCGGCGGCGACGTCGTGACCGTACGGGTCGGGGACCTGGTTGGTGACCTCATGCGTGGCCGGCATGCCGTCCTCCTCGGGCGGGGTCTGCGGGGTGGGCGGCGTCCTCGGGCGGGCTGCCGAGGGCGCGCAGGGCGAAGGCGGTCAGGGCGGGGATGACGTCGGCGGACGGCCGGCCGGCGGCGAGCGGGCCGACCAGGGCCTCGCCGATCGCGCCGACCAGGGCGGCGGCGGTGAGGTCGGCGGGCTGCTCGGGGAGGCGGCCGTCGGCGATGGCGTCGGCGATCTGGGCGGCGATCAGGTCGCGGAAGGCCTGTCGGAAGACCAGCCGCTCGGCGTCGACGACCGGGTCGGCCGGCTCGGCGAGCAGGGCGTAGGCGAGCCGCGGGGCACGCAGCGCGCGGGCGGCGAAGGTCTCCACCACGACGGCGACCCGGCGCTGCGGGGTGCTCTCGCTGGCGACCGCCTCGGTGACGGCGGCGACCTCGCGGGTGACGACCGTGCGGAAGAGCTCGACGGCCAGTTCGGACTTGCCGGAGAAGTGCCGGTACATCGAGCCGGTGGCGATCCCGGCGCGTTCGGCGACCGCGGCCATCGAGCAGCCCGCGTAGCCGCGCTCGGCGAGCAGCGCGACGGCCGCCTGGAGGACGGCGGCGCGCTGGGCGTCCAGCCGGGCCTGGACGGCCGGGGTTCGTCGGTAGGCCACGGCAAGAATTGAAGCACTGATTCACTGCTTCGGGAAGGGCGGCACCCGGCGGCCGCGGCCGGGACGGGGGGTAGTCGCGCCGGCGCAGCGCGGGGGGGGTGGGGGGGGGGAGAGTGTGAGGGG
>NZ_JBHWBW010000076.1:3637-5951 GCF_042735675.1 Kitasatospora sp. NPDC059571 | reverse complement strand
CACCCGAAGGGCGGCGGGTGGCTCTCGGGAGGGGGATGGGATGCGGTCGCGGGGCGCCGGCGGCTACGGCCTGGGCAGGGTGCAGCCGGCGCGGGTGAGGTCGAGCTTGTTGCCCGGGGCGAAGCAGGCGGGGATGCCGTACGTCTCCTCGGCGTAGTTGATGCCCTTGCGGACGGTGACCGTGCCGTTGGCGTCGACCTCGCAGGGGTTGTTGACGGTGCAGCGCTCGCCGTCCTCGTTGCCGGTGTTGTTCACGGCGGCGACCTGGCCGGTGGCGGTGTCGATCACCGGGGAGCCGGAGGTGCCGCCGATGGTGTTGCAGGCGGAGGTGTAGCGGACCGCGTCCTTGAAGGTCCAGCCGCCCTCCTGGAGGCGGTACACGAAGCCGTCGACGTTGCAGGAGTAGATCTTCTTCCAGTAGCCGGAGACCACCTTGATCGCGGCGCCCGCGGTCGGGTGCGAGGCCGATATCGTCAGCGGGTCGATGCCGTACCGCGACTTGATCGCGGCGTAGGTGGTGTTCAGCTGGTACAGCGTCACGTCCGTGTCGGTCATCGTGCTGTAGACGACCTTGCTGGCCCGCAGGGTGCCGAGGCCGCTGCCGGAGGCGCTGAGCAGGGTGAAGCTGCGGTTCGACGAGTGGTTGACCACGACCTCGCCGGGGTCGGGCATGCCGAGCTCCAGGCAGTGGCCGTTGGTCAGCACCAGCGCCGGGTCGCCGGCGGCGGAGCCGGGCATCCGGACGACCGAGCCGGAGCAGTTGGACAGCGCCACCGTGCCGGCGAAGTTCACGGTCACGGCGGCGGGGGCCTTGCTCGCGGCGGCGGCGGGAGCGGCTCCGGCCAGGGCGGTGGCCCCGGCGAGCAGCAGGGCGGTGGACGCGCCGATGAGCGGCTTCTTCATGAGAGGGCCTCTCGGTGTGTGGGGGTCCTCTCAAATTGGCGTGTCCATGATGCAGTGTCAATACGCTTGCGTGAACTGCCGGTTGCGGCGACTTCCGCCCCGGCGCACCGCCCTGGCGGGGCTCAGCCGGTCGGCCAGTGGCGCCGGCCGACGGCGATCAGCCGCAGCTGGGTCCGGGCGGTCTCCGCGATCGCCCGCTCGCCGTCCGGCCCGGCTTCCAGGAAGCCGGCCGCGGTGGCCACCATGTGCTCCACGAAGAGCTCGGCCAGCATCCGCAGGTCGGCGGCGGACCACCCCGCCGAGACGGACTGGGCACCCAGCCCGGCCGCCACCTCGTCGGCGAAGCGCCGCAGTTCGGCGGCGATGGCGTCACGGACGGCCCGGACTCCGCCGTGCCGCTCGCGCACGAGGAAGCGCATGTGCGCCGGATTCTCCCGCACATGGTCGGCGATCAGCTGCACGGTGCGGTCGATCAGTTCGTCCGGGTCGTCGCCCGGCTCGGCGAGCACCGAGCGGATCATCGCGTGCACGCTCGCCAGTGACTCCTCGACCAGGTCGACGGCGAGCGCCGCGAGGTCGGGGAAGTGCCGGTAGAAGCCCGCCGGGGAGAGCCCCGCCGCACGGGTCACCTCGCGCACGCCCAGGCCACTGAGGTTCTGGTGCTCCAACAGGCCGAGCGCGGCGTCGAGCAGGGCGCGGCGGCTCTGCTGCTTCTGGGCCTGGCGGACCCCTGGGGTGTGACTCACATCATTCAGTAAACAACTGTTTGCCGACTTTGGGAAGCGTAGGATGGAGAAGTCAGCGAACAGTCGTACACCGAACTGGCCGCCACGCCCGCTGCCGACCAGGAAAGGGGCGCCACCGTGAGCCTCCTGATCACCGTCGTCGCCATGGGCCTCCTCGCCGGGGCCGCCATCCACACCTCGCTGCCGGTCTTCCTCACCGTCTGCGCCGGGGTCGCGCTCTGGCTGGCCGCCTTCGGCGCCCGCGAGCGCCTCGCCCGTGCCCGGCGCAACTGACCGGGCACCATCCGTCCCGTCCGGCACCACGATCCGAGACCGGAGTCCTGCCATGGCTCAGCTCACCACTCCCCGCACCGCCGACGGCGACCAGATGGCCGTCGCCTCGTTCGTCCTGGGCCTGCTCGGCCTGATGCTCTTCAACCTGGTGCTCGGCCCCGGCGCGATCCTGCTCGGCGCGGCCGCCCTGCTGCGCCGCACCGGCCGCCGCGGCCGCGCGCTGCTCGGCATCACCCTCGGCATCGCCGACCTGGTCGTGCTGGCCGTCGTCACCGCGGGCAGCCACGGGACCATCTGGCAGCTCGGCGCCTCACACCCCCGACCGGCCGCCCGGCGCCGAACCCCCCGCGCGCGCGCCGAACCCCCCCGGGGCCGCGCCCACCTCGGGGGGC
>NZ_JBHWBW010000076.1:0-3627 GCF_042735675.1 Kitasatospora sp. NPDC059571 | reverse complement strand
GCGGCGCGGGCCCCCGGGCCCCCGCCCCCCCCCACGGTGCCGGCCGCCCCCCCCCCCCCGGCGGCGGGGCCGCCCCCCCCCCCCCCCCCGGCGGGGGGCAACCCCCCGGGGGCCGCGGTCCACTTCTGGTTGGCCGCCCCGGTGCAGGACCAGACCTGGATCCTGGCCCCGTTGGCCGAGCTGTTGTCGGTCACGTCCAGGCACTTGTTCGCCTGCGGGTTGACCAGGTCGTGCGTGGCCGGGTTGTACGCCCACTGCTGGGCACCGGTGCCGTTGCAGTCGTACAGCTGGGTCTTGGCCCCGTCGGCGGTCGAACCGGACGCCACGTCGAGGCACTTGCCGAGCGCGCGGACGGTGCCGTCGGCGCCGAGCGTCCAGGTCTGCGCCGCCGTGCCGTTGCAGTCGTAGAGCTGGACGGCGGTGCCGTTCGCGCTGTTGGCGCCCGCCACGTCCAGGCACTTGCCGGCCAGGCCGGTGACCCGGCCGGTGGCCCCACCGCCGCCCTGGCTGCCGCTCCAGGTGAACGTCGCCGAGGTGTGGGCCGGCAGGTTGTACGAGAAGTTCTGGCCGCCCCAGGTGACCCGGACGCTCTGCGCCGAGCCGCTGTCGTTGTACGCCACCAGCGCCTTCGAGCCGTCCGGGTTCTGCCACGCCACGTTCGGCACGGCGGAGTTGGCCGTGGACGCGATCCGGTACGCGCCGGGCCGGACGAACTTGGTGAGGTGGCCCATCGTGTAGTACTCGACCGTGTAGTCCACCTGCCCGCTGCGGGAGTCCCCGTTGTGCACCGTGACCAGCCCGGTGCAGGTACCGCAGCCGCCGAAGTGCGGACCCATGTTCTGGTCCACGGCCAGGCTCCACTTGGTCACCGACTTACCCCAGTTGCGGGTGTAGTCGATGATGTTGCGCATGTCCTCGCGCTGCTGGTCGGCGATCCAGGTGCCGCCCGAGTGCTCGGTGTCGAAGGCGTCGGTCGCCGGGTACTGGTTGTGCACCGTGGTCTGGGTGGCGACGTCGCCGCCGTAGCCGTGCCAGGCCGTGCCGCCGAAGTTGGGGTGGGTGCGGATCGCCGCGTCGTCGAGCGTCGGCGCCGCGTAGGACGCGTACTGGTCCCAGTTCCAGTCCAGTGCCAGGACCTTGGCGGACAGTCCCGCGCCGGCCAGCGCGGGCAGCAGGTCGTTCTTGGTGAAGTACGCGAGACCGGAGCCGTTCCAGCTCATCGAGGGGTAGCCGGCGCAGCAGGTCGGCTCGTTCTGCACGGTCACGTAGTTCACCGGGACGCCCTGCGCCTGGTACGCCTGGAGGTACTTGACGAAGTACTGGGCGTAGGCGCCGTAGTCCTCGGCCTTCAGCCAGCCGCCGTCGAGGCTGCCGCTGTCCTTCATCCAGGCCGGCGCCGTCCACGGCGAGGCCAGCACGGTCAGCGCCGGGTTGAGCTGGCGGGCCTGCTTGGTGAGCGGCAGCACGTCCACCAGGTCGTGGCCGATCGAGAAGCCGTTCAGCGCCGGGTCGCTGGCCCCGGCCGGCTGGTCGTCGTAGGTGTAGCCGTACCGCGCGAGGTCGGAGGCGCCCATCGGGTTACGGACGAAGGACAGGCCGATGCCGTCCGTCGGGGAGAACAGCTTGCGCATGGTGTCGTCGCGGGTGGCGGCGCTCAGCGCGCCGCTGCTGTTCAGCAGGTAGGCCGCGGTGTCGGTGAACGAGGCGCCGCCGCCGGTGAACTGCTGGTAGCGGGTGGACTCGTCGACGGCGATCAGCTGCCCGCCGCTGCCGGTTCCGGCGCCGAAGGCGACCGGGGCCTGCTGGGCGAGCCCGCGGGTGACGTGCCGCCCGCCCGCGTCGTCGGTGGTGGTGAGCCAGACGTTCACGCTCTCGCCGGCGGCGCCCGCGGTGGGGGCCGACGCCAGCAGGGCGGTGGCGGCCAGCGCACCGGAGAGCAGGCCGGCCGCGGCGCGGCGGAGGCCGCCGGCGCGCAGGGGTGGGGACCAGGCCATGGATCGGATCCGCCTTCCGGGATCAGGAGTTGGGGGCTGCGCGGCGGCCGGCCGGTGGCGCGCTGCGATTCAACTCCCGTACACATCAAGGCGTCAACCCACCGGTCAAGACCAATCCCGAAAGCTGGAGAGCGCTTGCCCGGCAGAATGCGTTCACTAGGTGACGGCAGATCATTTAAGGATTCCATTAGGAAGGTTTCCAGTTGATCGCCTTGACGTGACCACTGCGGGCTAGTTGACTCCGGGTCACCTCGCCGATCCCGACCGGAGGTCCCGTCCCGTGTCCCGTCGCCGCCGTCGCCGGCTGCCCCTCGCCGCGACCCTGCTCGCCGCCGTCGCACTGCCCGCAGGGCTCGCCGCCGGACTCCTCGGCTCCCCCGCCCAGGCCGCCCTCCGGGCGCCGGCGAGCCCCGCCCGGGCGGCCGCCCCCGCCGCCTTCACCCACCCCGGCGTGCTGGTCAGCCGCTCCCAGCTCGACTTCGTCCGCGGCCGGGTGCAGGCCGGTGCGCAGCCCTGGAAGGCCGCCTACGACCAGCTGCACACCAGCGCCTACGACTCGCTGGGCCGCACCCCGAAGCCGCGGGCCGTGGTCGAGTGCGGCTCGTACTCCAACCCCAACTACGGCTGCACGGACGAGCGCGAGGACGCCCTCGCGGCGTACACCCTCGCCCTGGACTGGTACATCACCCGGGACAGCCGCTACGCCGCCAAGGCGATCCAGATCATGGACGCCTGGTCGGGCACCCTGAAGGACCACACCAACAGCAACGCGCCGCTGCAGAGCGCCTGGTCGGCCTCCACCTGGCCGCGCGCCGCCGAGATCATCCGCTACACCTACGGCGGCTGGCCGGCCGACAGGGTCGACCGGTTCAAGACCATGCTGCGCAACGTCTACCTGCCGAAGGTGGTCAACGGCTCCCAGAGCAACGGCAACTGGGAGCTCTCGATGACCGAGGCCACGATCGGCATCGGGGTCTTCCTCGACGACCGGACCGTGTACGACAAGGCGGTGGCCACCTTCCGCGGCCGGGTCCCCGCCTACCTCTACCTCACCTCCGACGGCCCGCTGCCGAGGACGGCACCCGGCAGCGGCCTCACCACCCGCGACAAGATCGTGTCCTACTGGCAGGGGCAGACCACCTTCGTGGACGGGCTCACCCAGGAGACCTGCCGCGACCTCACCCACACCGGGTACGGGCTCTCCGCCATCGCCCACGTCGCCGAGACCAGCCGCATCCAGGGCCAGGACCTCTACCCGGAGATCGCCGACCGGCTGCGCAACGCCCTCGGCTTCCAGGCCAAGTACGAGCTCGGCACGGCCGTGCCGTCCTGGCTGTGCGGCGGCGCCCTGAAGCAGCACCTCGGGCCGGTCACCGAGGTGGGCTTCAACGCCCTCCACAACCGCCTCGGCTACGCCATGACCAACACCCAGAACCTCACCGAGCAGCGGCGTCCGGCCGGCACCGACAACCTGTTCACCGCCTGGGAGACGCTGACCCACGCGAACAACCCGAACTGACCCCGCGCACCGCGACGGCCGGCCTGGAGACCCACGTGGTCGAGTTCGCGCCCCGGCTGATGCCTGTCCAGGTGGACGAGGGCGGCGGCGAGGCGCTGCGCCGCACCATCGAGG
>NZ_JBHWBW010000075.1:15720-23290 GCF_042735675.1 Kitasatospora sp. NPDC059571 | reverse complement strand
CGCCCGGTGCGCGTGCACCGGGCGGGGCCGTTCCGTGTCCCGGGCGGGCGGGCGGGCGGTGTCGGTGCGGGCGCGTACCGTGGGGCCCGGAACGGTCGGACACGGCAACGGGGGTCGGCGGCGATGGTCAGGGCACGGTCGGGTGCGGCGGCGCGGCTCGGTCCGGTGGCGGACGGGCGGTACCGGCTGCGCAACGTGGGCAGCGGCCTGCTGCTGGAGATCACCGGCGGGCGCAGCGGCAGCGGGGTGAAGGCCCGGCATGCGGCGGACGACGGCAGTGAGGCGCAGGTCTGGCAGGTGACGGCGGTCCATCCGGGGGCCGGGCTGTACCACGTGGAGAACGCGGCGAGCGGCAAGCGGCTGGACGTGATGGGTGCCCGGACGGACGACGGGGTGCCGATCCAGCAGTGGACGGCCAATGCGTTCGGCGCGCAGGAGTGGCTGTTCGAGCAGCACGTGGATGCGCCGGGGACGTTCACGGTGGTGGCGATCGTCAGCGGCAAGGCGATGGAGGGCGGTGCGGACGGCGCGGTCCGCCAGCAGGAGGACGCGGACACTCCGGCCCAGTGGTGGCGGCTGGAGCCGGCCTGAGGGCGGCCGGGTGCGGCGCGGCCACGGCTTTGCCCGCCGTCCGGCCGGGCAGCCCGTAGCGTGGGCGCATGAGCGATCGTCAGGGCGTCCGGCCGGCCCGTTCCACCGCGTACCTGGGCGCCGCCGGCGCCTTCGCCGTCTGTATGGCCGGGACGACGCTCCCCACTCCGCTCTACGGGCTGTACCAGGAGCAGTTGGGCTTCTCGGAGCTGATCGTGACCGTGGTGTTCGCGGTGTACGCCTTCGGGGTGATCGGGGTCCTGCTGGTCGCGGGCAATGTGTCGGACACGGTCGGCCGGCGGCCGGTGCTGCTGGCGGGGCTGGGTTTCGCGGCGCTGAGCGCGGTGTGCTTCCTGCTGGAGGGCGGGCTGCCGTTCCTGTACGCGGGTCGGCTGATGTCGGGGTTCTCCGCGGGGCTGTTCACGGGCACGGCGACGGCGTACGTGATGGAGCTGGCGCCGCCGGGGCGGGAGGGCCGGGCGGCGTTCGCGGCGACGGCGGCGAACATGGGCGGGCTCGGGCTCGGTCCGCTGGTGGCGGGGGTGCTGGCGCAGTACGCGCCGCATCCGCTGGAGCTGCCGTTCGTGGTGCACCTGGTGCTGGTGGCAATCGCGGCGGGGGTGCTGTTCGCGCTGCCGGAGACGGTGGCGGGGGCGCGGCCGGTGTCCGAGGCGCGGCCGCAGCTGCCGAGCCTGCCGCCGGAGGTGCGGCGGGTGTTCGTGCCGGCCGGGGTGGCGGCGTTCACCGGTTTCTCGCTGTTCGGGGTGTTCACGTCGGTGTCGCCGGCGTTCCTGACCGGGTCGCTGGGGGTGCACAACCGGGCGGTGATCGGGCTGATCGTCTTCTCGGCGTTCTTCGCTTCCACGGTGGGGCAGTTGGCGGCGGGGGCGCTGGGGGTGCGGCGGGCGCTGCCGGTGGGCTGCGCGGTGCTGATCGTGGGGCTGGCGCTGCTGGGCGGTTCGCTGCTGCACGACGAGCTGTCGCTGCTGGTGCTGAGTGCGCTGGTCGGCGGGACGGGCCAGGGGCTGTCGCTGCGCGGCGCGGTGGGGGCGGTGGCCGGGGCGGCGCCGCCCGAGGCCCGGGGCGGGTCGCTCTCCTCGCTGTTCGTGGTGGCCTACACGGGCATCTCCGTCCCGGTGATCGGGGTCGGGGTGCTGACCGGACCGATCGGGCTGGAGGACGCGGGGGTGGCGTTCATCGTCTGCATGGTGGTGCTGACGGCGTTCGCGGGGCTGTACCTGGTGAGGCGCCCGGTGGCGACGGCCTGAGGGCCGGTGGCAGCCGGACGGGCCGCGCCCCGCGGGCGGCGGGGCGCGGCCCGTGGGCAGCAGGGGTCGGCGGCGGGCTCAGAAGCCCTGGGCGAGGCGGTGGTAGGCCTGGTTCCAGCGGAGTTCGCGGGTGAAGCGGCGGATGGTGGTGGTGTCGTCGATGAGGACGAGTTCGACGGCGAGCATCTCGGCGAGGTCGTCGAGGACGTCGGTGTCCAGGGCCCGGGTGAGGACGGTGTGGTGGGGGGCGCCGGCGGTGAGCCAGGCCTCGGTGGCGGTGCGGAAGTCCGGGCGGGGCTTCCAGACGGCGCGGGCGACGGGCAGGCGGGGCAGCGGTTCGGCGGGGTCGACGACGTCGATCTCGTTGGCGACCAGTCGGAAGCGGTCGCCCATGTCGGCGAGGCCGACGACGACGGCCGGTCCGGGGGCGGCGTCGAAGACCAGGCGGACGGGGTCCTCGCGGCCGCCGATGGACAGCGGGTGGATCTCGCAGGACGGGGTGCCGGCGGCGATGGAGGGGCAGACCTCCAGCATGTGCGCGCCGAGGATCAGCTCCTGCCCGGGTTCGAGGTGGTAGGTGTAGTCCTCCATGAAGGAGGTGCCGCCGGGCAGGCCGTCGGCGGCGGCCTTGAGGGTGCGCAGCAGGACGGCGGTCTTCCAGTCGCCCTCGCCGCCGAAGCCGTAGCCGTCGGCCATGAGGCGCTGGACGGCGAGGCCGGGGAGTTGGCGCAGGCCGCCGAGGTCCTCGAAGTTGGTGGTGAAGGCCCGGAATCCGCCGTCCTGCAGGAAGGTGCGCAGGCCGAGTTCGATGCGGGCGGCGTAGCGCAGCGCGTCGTGCCGGTCGGCTCCGGCGCGGAGTTCGGGGGCGAGGCGGTACTGGTCGTCGTAGTCCTTGACGAGCTCGCTCACGTCGGCGTCAGCCACGTCGTCGACGACGGCGACGAGGTCGTTGACGCCGTAGGTGTTGACGGAGACGCCGAGGCGCAGCTGCGCCTCGACCTTGTCGCCCTCGGTGACGGCGACGTCGCGCATGTTGTCGCCGAATCGGGCCAGTTTGAGGGTGGCGAGTTCGGCGCGGCCGGCGGCGGCGCGGGCCCAGTGGGCGATCCGGTGGACGGTGGCGGGGTCGGTGGCGTGGCCGGCGACGGTCTTGCGGGCGATGCCGAGGCGGGACTGGATGTGGCCGAACTCGCGGTCGCCGTGGGCGGCCTGGTTCAGGTTCATGAAGTCCATGTCGATGGTGGACCAGGGCAGCCGGGTGTTGGCCTGGGTGTGCAGGTGGAGCAGGGGCTTGCGCAGGGCGTCGAGGCCGGCGATCCACATCTTGGCCGGGGAGAAGGTGTGCATCCAGGTGATCAGGCCGATGCAGGTGTCGTCGGCGTTGGCGTCGAGGCAGGTGCGTCGGATCGCGGCGGCGTCGGTGAGGACGGGCTTCCAGACGATCCGGACGGGGATGCCGGCGCTGCCGTCGAGGGCGGCGGCGACCGTCCGGGACTGCTCGGCGACCTGGCGCAGGGTGTCCTCGCCGTAGAGGCCCTGACTGCCGGTGAGGAACCAGATCTCGCGGGTGTCGGTGGTGCTGCTGGTCATGGCGGGGTTCTCCTTCACCGGGCAGCGGGCTGCTGGCCGTACACGTGCTGGTAGCGGTGGTTCAGGTGGTCGATGTCGGCCTGGGCGATGGGCAGGGGTTCGCCGAGCTGGCGGGAGATGTGGACGGTCCGGGCGACGTCCTCGCACATGACGGCCGCCTTGACGGCGGCCTTGGCGTCCTTGCCGATGGTGAAGACGCCGTGGCTCTTCATCAGGACGGCGGGTGAGCGGTGGCCGCGCAGGGTCTCGACGATGCCGCGGCCGATGGAGTCGTCGCCGATCAGGGCGAACGGGCCGATCGGGATCTCGGCGCCGAACTCGTCGGCCATGGCGGTGAGGACGCACGGGACGGCCTCGCCGCGGGCGGCCCAGGCGCTGGCGTAGGTGGAGTGGGTGTGCACGACGCCGCCGACCTCGGGCAGGTGGCGGTAGACGTAGGCGTGCGCGGCGGTGTCGGAGGACGGGTTGTGGTCGCCGGCGACGACGGTGCCGTCGAGGTCGCAGAGGATCATGTTCTCGGGGGTGAGTTCGTCGTACGGGACGCCGCTGGGCTTGATGACGAACAGGTCCTCGCCGGGTACGCGGGCGGAGACGTTGCCGGCCGTCCAGACGACGAGGCCGTAGCGGACGAGTTCCTGGTGCAGGTCGCTGACCTGGCGGCGGAGCAGGTCGATCGGGGTGCTCATCGGTCCTCGCTGGGGTGGGTGGCGGTCAGGGCGGCGTTGCGGATGGCGCGCAGGCGGTGCAGCTGCTTGTCCGGGCCGGTGCCGAAGTGGTCGTGCAGGGCCCGGTACTCGGCGTAGAGCGCGTCGTAGGCGTCGGCGCGGGCGGGGTCGGGCAGGTAGGCGTGCCGGTGGACGCGGCCCATCGCGGCGGCGGCGGTGCGCACGTCGGGGTGGGCGCCGGCGGCGACGGCGGCGTGGATGGCGGAGCCGAGGGCGGGGCCCTGTTCGGAGGCGGCGAGGGAGACCGGGCGGCGCAGCACGTCGGCGTGGATCTGCATGAGGAGGGCGTTCTTCTTGAGGCCGCCGGTGACGACGAATTCGGTGACGGGGACGCCGCCCGCCTCGAGCGCGTCGACGATGGTGCGGGTGCCGTAGGCGGTGGCCTCCAGCAGGGCGCGGTAGATCTCCTCGGGGCGGGTGGCGAGGGTGAGGCCGACGATGACGCCGGAGAGGTGGTGGTCGACGAGGGTGGAGCGGTTGCCGCCCATCCAGTCGAGGGCGATCAGGCCGTGGCC
This sequence comes from Kitasatospora sp. NPDC059571, assembly GCF_042735675.1. Taxonomy (NCBI): domain Bacteria; kingdom Bacillati; phylum Actinomycetota; class Actinomycetes; order Kitasatosporales; family Streptomycetaceae; genus Kitasatospora; species Kitasatospora sp. NPDC059571. Next base: position 18,601 of record NZ_JBHWBW010000075.1, on the reverse strand, counting down.
GCCGACGGGCTGGTCGGCGGCCTTGCGGGTGAGGAGCTGGTGGAGGTCCTCGCCGGTCGCCTCGGCCTCGGCGAGGTAGGCGGCGGGGGCGCCCTGGCGCAGCCACCAGGCGAAGATGTCGCCGACCGCGCTCTGGCCGGCCTCGTAGCCCCAGGAGCCGGCGGTGATGCCGCCGTCGACGACGCCGCAGATGCCGGGGACCTCGGCGAGGGCGGGTCCGTTGACGACGTGGCAGGTGGAGGTGCCCATGATGGCGAGCAGGTGGCCGTTGTCGACGGCCCGGGCGGCGGGGGCGGCGACGTGGGCGTCGACGTTGCCGGCGGCGACCGCGATGCCCTCGGGCAGGCCGGTGGCGGCGGCGGCCTCGGCGGTCAGCGAGCCGACCCGGCTGCCGAGCGGGGCGAGCGGGTGGTCCAGGCGGGTGCGGGCGAAGTCGGCGAAGCCGGGGTTCAGGGCGGCGAGGTAGTCCTCGTCCGGGTAGCCGCCGTCCTGGTGGATGCCCTTGTAGCCGGCGGTGCAGGTGTTGCGGGACTCGGCGCCGGTGAGCTGCCACACGATCCAGTCGGCGGCCTCGATCCAGCGCTCGCAGGCGCCGTAGACCTGGGGGTCCTCCTCCAGCACCTGGAGGGCCTTGGCGTACTGCCACTCGGCGGAGATCCTGCCGCCGTAGCGGTGGATCCACTTCTCGCCGCGGGCGTGCGCGAGGGCGTTGATCCGGTCGGCCTGCGGCTGTGCGGCGTGGTGCTTCCACAGCTTGGGCCAGGCGTGCGGGCGGCCCTGCCACTGGGGGGTCTCGGCGAGCGGGGTGCCGTCGGCGAGGGTCGGCAGGACGGTGCAGGCGGTGAAGTCGGTGGCGATGCCGATCACCGCGGCCGGGTCGACGCCGGAGGCGGCGAGGGCGGCGGGGACGGCGGTGCGCAGCACCTCGCGCCAGTCCTCGGGGTGCTGGAGCGCCCAGTCGGGGGGCAGCGGGCGGCCGGTGCCGGGCAGGCGGTCCTCGATCACGGCGTGCGGGTACGGGTGGACGGCGGTGCCCAGCTCCTCGCCGTCGCGGACCCGGACGACGACGGCACGGCCGGAGAGGGTGCCGAAGTCGACGCCGACGACGTAGCGGTCCGCGTCCGGGGCGGGGGGTGTCTCGGTCACGGTGTGGTCCTTCGTACGCAGGGGTGGTGGGCCGGCCGCCGGTCTGCGCCGTCGCGGTCCGGCGGCCGGTCCGCGATCCGCTCCCGCACCCTCGGGCGGGGCGGAACGGGCCGCCGGGCGGGGGCCGAAGCGGGGTGGCCGGCCGGCCGGCGGAGTGGGTGGCGGCGAGGCGCGCACAGTGATTGTTAACGTTCACAATTGGACTGTCAAGGGTCCCGCCGAGGCCGGACGGAGCCGCCGCGGCTCATCGGGGGCACGACACACGCCGCCACCCCGGCACCGCGGGAGGCAGGAAGGCACACACGTGCAGGGCGGGGCGGGCCCGGGCGGCCCGGGCGGCGCGGGCGGCGGCGGGCAGGGGGCGATCGGGCGGCGGGGACGGTCGGGCGGCAGGTAGGTAGGTAGGTAGGTAGGTAGGTAGGTAGGTAGGTAGGTAGGTAGAGCCGGCGCCGGAACCGGCCGCCCCGACCGGCCGCGGTCAGGGCCGGGCGGCCGACCGGTCAGCCGCGGCGCGCCGGACCGGCCGAGCGGCGGAGCACCATCTCCGGCGTGATCAGCACCCGGCTGCGCACGTGGGCGGCCCCGGCCAGCTCCTCGACCAGCAGCTCCACGCCGCGGCGGCCGAGCTCGCCGAAGTCCTGGCGGACGGTGGTGAGCGGCGGGATGAGGTAGGCGGCCTCGGGGATGTCGTCGAAGCCGACCACGCTGATGTCGCCGGGTACCGAGCGGCCGGCCTCGTGCAGGGCGCGCAGCAGACCGAGCGCCATGTGGTCGTTGGCGCAGAAGACCGCCGTGACCTCCGGGTCCTCGGCGATCCGCATGCCGGCCTGGTAACCGGCGCGCGAGCTCCAGTCGCCGCTGTGCACGGCGGGGGCCGCGATGCCGGCCTGGTCGAGGGTGCGGCGCCAGCCGTCCTCGCGGTCCTTGCTCTCCAGCCAGCCGGCCGGTCCGGCCACGTGGTGGACGGTGCGGTGGCCGAGGTCGAGCAGGTGGCGGGTGGCCGCGGCGGCGCCGGCCAGGTTGTCGACGGCGACCGTGGGGACGCGGGAGCCGGTGCCGGCGCCGACCGCCACGACCGGGACGGCGCTGGAGAGCCTGGCGACCGCGCCGACCGCGGAGATCTGCGGGGCGATCACCACGACGCCCTCGACGCCCTGGTCGCGCAACCGGTCGACGGCCTCCTGGACGGAGCGGCTGTCGAGCGAGCGGAGGCTGGCGACGCTGACGAAGTAGCCGGCGCTGCGGGCGGCCTGTTCGAGGCCGTCGAGCATCGAGGCCGGGCCGTACAGGGTGCTGGCGAAGCTGACCACGCCGAGGGTCTGGGAGCGACGGGTGACCAGGGCGCGGGCGGCCGAGTTGGGCCGGTAGTCCAGTTCGCGGATGGCGGCCAGCACCCGGTCGCGGGTGTCGGGGCGGACGTGCGGGGCGCCGTTGAGGACGCGCGACACCGTCTGATGGGACACTCCGGCGAGCTTGGCCACGTCAGCCATCACGGGCTGTCGGGGGTCCGTCCCGGCAGTCTCACTTCCCACTCACAGCCCCTTTGATCGGTGCAGTGCCAGTCGCGCGGTGTCACTGTCTCACGAGCGCTGGAGGGAGTGTAATTGTTTGCGTTCACATGACAGCACCCGGGGTGGGGGGGGGGCGGCGGGGCCGGGGGGGGGGCCCGGCGCCCGGCCCCGGGCGGCCGCCCGCCCCGCGCGCCCCCCCCCCGGGCGGCCACCGCCCGCCCGGG
>NZ_JBHWBW010000075.1:0-15710 GCF_042735675.1 Kitasatospora sp. NPDC059571 | reverse complement strand
TTTTTTTGCTTTACACTTCCCCCCCCCGGGTGCCCGGTCCCCCCCCGGGGCCGAACCGGCACCCGAGCAGGTACGGCCGGCTGCCCCGCGTCCAGCTGCCGGACGCGGGACGACCGGATGCCGGACGGGTCAGGCCGCGCCCACCGGGACGGGTGCCACCGCCGGCCGGCCGCCGCCGGAGCCCGCGGCGGCCACCGGGAGCACGGCCGCCGGAACCGCAGCCCCCGGCGCGGCGGCAGCGGCGGGCGCGGCGCCGGTCGGTACGGTGTCCGAGGGCCGCGCCGCCAGCAGCCGCCTGGCCCGGGTGAGGGCCCGCCGCGGGTCGCGGACACCGGTGTAGACGCAGACCGTGTAGAGCGCGTCCTCGCGGCGCCGGCGTGCGGAGGCGTCCGGAGCGGTATCCCCTGCCAGGGCGTCCAGCTCCTCGACGAGCTCGCGCAGCGCGACGTAGTTGATCAGCGGCATGGACGGCCTCCCGCGATTAGTGGAGCGAACGGTTCCGCATCCTCGCCACCGCGCCTACCCGGCGCCCCGTACGGCACGCCCTCCCCCACCGGATGGACGCACCTCCTTCACGGATTCTCCGCACATCGATGCGATTTGCCCCATTCATGCCAATGAAGGAGCCGTCCGGGTGGTGCCGGTCAGCCGTTCCAGCGCCCGTCCCACGGCGTCCGCGGCGGCGCCGGCGGGACCGGCGGCACCTGCGGGAAGTCCTGCGGGTGCAGCGGCTCCGGCCGGGTCGGCGGCCGCAGCGGCTCGGGCTGCGGGTGGTGGTGCGGCGAGGGCCGCGGCGGGGCGAGCGGCCGGTCGGTGTCCGGCGGGGGCGGTGGCCGGCGGTGGCGGCGCCGGCCGGAGAGCCGGGCACGCAGGCTGCGGTGCGGCAGCACGTCCGCCCAGCGCTCCGGGTACTCGGAGGGCGGCACGCCGTCGTCCTCCTCCTCCTCCTCGTCCCCGCCCTCGGCGAGCCCGAGCTCGCGCACCAGCAGGGCGCGCTCGACGGCCCGGCGGGCGGCCGCCTCGCGGACCACCACCACGGCCGCCTCCTCGCTGGCCCGCTCGTTCTCGGCGCGGGCGTCGGCGGTCTCCACGCTCGGCCAGCGGCGGTCGATGGCGGCGTTCATCGCGGCGCCGATGAGCACCGCCAGCGCCATCACGAAGATCCAGAGCAGCACGGCGACCGGAGCGGCGAGCGAGCCGTAGACCGAGGGGCCCCCGCCCGAGGAGCCCTCGACCGAGCTGATCAGGTAGAGGCGCAGGGCGACGCTGCAGACCACGAGCACCACCAGCGCGACCAGTGCCCCGGGGATGTCCTCGCGCCACGGCGTGTTGGCCGGGACGGCCACGTGGTAGAGCGTGGTGAGGAAGATCACCAGCAGCAGGATCGCGGCCGGCCAGTACAGCGCGTTGACCAGTCCGGCGGAGTCCGGCAGCGCGGCCACCACCAGCCCGGGTCCGGCCACCAGCAGCGGCAGCACGAGCGAGCCGATCACCAGGGCGCCGAGGTAGAGGCCGAGCGACATCAGGCGGGTCTTGACGATGCCGCGCTTGCCGTCGAGGCCGTACATGACGGTGATGGTGTCGATGAAGATGTAGAGCGCCCGGGAGCCCGACCAGAGCGACAGCAGGAAGCCGATCGAGATGAGGTCGGGCCGGGCGTTGTCGAAGACGCCGGTGAGTACGGGCTGGACGATCTGCTGGACCGCGTCCGGTGAGAGCACCGTCCCGGATGCCGAGACGATGTCCTGCTTGAGCTTGTCGATGGTGCCGGCGCCGAGGATGTCGTCGAGGTAGCCGAGGGTGCCGGCCAGGCAGAGCAGCAGCGGCGGGATGGACAGCAGGGTGAAGAAGGCCGCCTCCGCGGCGAGGCCGGTGACCCGGTACTCGACGCAGGTGTTGGTGGTGTCCTTCAGCAGGGCCCAGCCGGTCTGGCGCCAGGTGCTGCGCCTGGCGGCGCGGCGGCGCCCGCCCCGGCGGCGCGAGGGCCGTTCGGCGGCCGGGCCGGAGGTCTCCCGCGGAGTACTGCCTGCTGCTTGCACGCCCCTACGGTACTGGGCCGTAGGCACCGCTTTCGCGCCCCCGCGCGTACCGGGCGCCGGTGACCGCGACGGGGGTCACCGGGGGGCCCGTGACGGGCCGTATCGTGGTCGCGGTGGACGGCTCGCACGGCTCCGACGACGGCGGATACACCTGGCGTCTCACTCTGCGGTACGACAGTGTCCAGAATGCGGATGTTAGTGGACCGGGGGTCGGTCCCCGTGCGAATCTCTTGCCATGCCAAGCGCCGGAGCCACCCTCGTAGGTCGACTGCACGTCGACCTCCTCCGCGTGTCCAGCGCCATCTGTCCGGTGACCTGAGCCCTACCCCTGCCGCCACCACGGCACCGGCGCCACCACCTCGCCATCCCCGCCGACGCGGATGTGCGGGCGCCCTCCGGCCCCAGGTCACTGCCCTCTGAAGTCCTGCAGCAACAGCGCAGGTCACGGCAGTTCCGTGCCCGGGGATGCCGACATCCCTCATCTGAGCCAGCTGCCAAAAGGACTGACACCATGGCCCCTACTCCCGAACCGGTCGAGCCCTCGGTCGCCGGCGCCCCCGTGCGCCGTCCCGCCGCCGCCCGCAAGGTGACCCGCCACCGCGGCGAGGGTCAGTGGGGCATGGGCCACTTCACGCCGCTGAACGCCAACGAGCAGTTCAAGAAGGACGACGACGGTCTCAACGTGCGGACGCGCATTGAGACGATCTACGCGCACCGCGGCTTCGACTCCATCGACCCGGCCGACCTGCGCGGCCGGATGCGCTGGTGGGGTCTGTACACCCAGCGCAAGGAGGGCATCGACGGCGGCAAGACCGCCATCCTGGACCCCCACGAGCTGGACGCCGAGTTCTTCATGCTGCGCGTGCGCATCGACGGCGGCCGCCTCACCGTCGCCCAGCTGCGGGCGATCTCCGAGGTCTCCGAGCTGTACGGCCGCGGCACCGCGGACCTGACCGACCGGCAGAACGTCCAGTACCACTGGATCCGGATCGAGGACGTCCCGGCGATCTGGCAGAAGCTGGAGGCCGTCGGCCTGTCCACCACCGAGGCCTGCGGCGACACCCCGCGCGTCATCCTCGGCTCGCCGGTCGCCGGCATCGCCGAGGACGAGATCATCGACGGCACCCCCGCCATCGAGGAGATCCAGCGGCGCTTCATCGGCAACAAGGACTTCTCCAACCTGCCGCGCAAGTTCAAGTCGGCGGTCTCCGGCTCGCCGCAGCTCGACGTGGCGCACGAGATCAACGACGTGGCGTTCGTCGGCGTCGTCCACCCGGAGCACGGCCCCGGCTTCGACCTCTGGGTCGGCGGCGGCCTGTCCACCAACCCCAAGCTGGGCGTCCGCCTCGGCGCCTGGGTGCCGCTGGACGAGGTCGCCGACGTCTACGGCGGCGTCATCGGCATCTTCCGCGACTACGGCTACCGCCGGCTGCGCAACCGCGCCCGGCTGAAGTTCCTGGTCGCCGACTGGGGCACCGAGAAGTTCCGCCAGGTGCTGGAGGACGAGTACCTGCAGCGCAAGCTCGTCGACGGCCCCGCGCCCGCCGAGCCGGTCGCCCGCTGGCGCGACCACGTCGGCGTCCACCGGCAGAAGGACGGCCGCTTCTACGTCGGCTTCGCGCCGCGGGTCGGCCGGGTCAGCGGCAAGGTCCTCGGCCAGATCGCCGACCTCGCCGCCGAGCACGGCTCGGACCGGCTGCGCACCACCGCCGAGCAGAAGATGCTGATCCTGGACGTCACCGAGGACCGCGTGGAGTCGCTGGTCGCCGGCCTGGAGGCGCTCGACCTGCAGGTCCGACCGTCGTCCTTCCGCCGCGGCACGATGGCCTGCACCGGCATCGAGTACTGCAAGCTCGCCATCGTCGAGACCAAGGAGCGCGGCCGCACCCTGATCGACGAGCTGGAGCAGCGCCTGCCCGACTTCGACGAGCCGCTCACCATCAACATCAACGGCTGCCCGAACGCCTGCGCCCGCATCCAGGTCGCGGACATCGGCCTCAAGGGCCAGCTCGTCACCGACGAGAACGGCGAGCAGGTCGAGGGCTACCAGGTGCACCTGGGCGGCGCACTCGGCCTGGAGGCCGGCTTCGGCCGCAAGGTCCGCGGCCTCAAGGTCACCAGCGCCGGCCTGCCGGACTACGTCGAGCGCGTGCTGACCCGCTACCGGGCCGACCGCCACGAGGGCGAGCGCTTCGCCCAGTGGACGGCCCGGGCGAGCGAGGAGCAGCTCTCGTGAGTGAGCGGGCAGCGCCCTTTCACTGCCCGTACTGCGGCGACGAGGACCTGCGTCCCTCGGAGGCCGGGCACGGCTGCTGGGAGTGCGCCTCCTGCCGCCGGGCCTTCCAGCTGAAGTTCCTGGGCCTGCTGCGGCCCGACGGCACCACGACCGGCACCACCGCGGACACCGGGGAAGGAGGGGACGAATGAGCACCGCGACCGACTACGAGGCGCTGGCCGCCGCGGCCGCCCGCGACCTGGAGGAGGCGTCCGCGCAGGAGGTCCTGCAGTGGGCGGCCGACACCTTCGGCAAGCGGTTCTGCGTCACCTCCTCGATGGAGGACGCGGTGGTGGCCCACCTCGCCTCCACCGTGCTGCCCGGCGTGGACGTGGTCTTCCTGGACACCGGCTACCACTTCGCCGAGACCATCGGCACCCGCGACGCGGTGGCGGCGACCCTGCCGGTCAACGTCATCACGCTCACGCCGAAGCTGACCGTGGCCGAGCAGGACGCCCAGTACGGGCCGAACCTGCACGACCGCGACCCGGACCTGTGCTGCTCGCTGCGCAAGGTCGAGCCGCTCAACCGCGGCCTCGGCGCCTACGACGCGTGGGCGACCGGGCTGCGCCGCGACGAGTCGCCGTCCCGGGCGAACACCCCGGTGGTGGCCTGGGACGCCAAGCGCCGCAAGGTGAAGCTCGCCCCGATCGCCCGCTGGACGCAGGCGGACGTCGACGCGTACGTGCAGGCCAACGGGGTGCTGCTCAACCCGCTGCTGTGGGAGGGCTACACCTCGATCGGCTGCTCGCCGCTGTCGTGCACCGCCAAGCCCGGCGAGGGCGAGGAGGGCCGGGCCGGCCGCTGGGCGGGCTCGGGCAAGACCGAGTGCGGCATCCACCTCTGACCACCCATCCGTTCGACGAGACCTCAGGAGAGTTCACCGTGACGACAGCCGACACCCTGGCCGCCGGCCAAGCCGCAGAGGCGGCCCGCGCGGCCGCCCCCTGCGAGCGCGGCGCCACCGTGTGGCTGACCGGGCTGCCCTCCGCGGGCAAGACCACCCTGGCCTTCGCGCTGGCCGAGCGGCTGCGCGCCGAGGGCCACAGGGTCGAGGTCCTGGACGGTGACGAGATCCGCGAGTTCCTCTCCAAGGGCCTCGGCTTCACCAAGGAGGACCGGCACACCAACGTGACGCGGATCGGCTTCGTCGCCGAGAAGCTGGCCGCCAACGGTGTGAAGGTGCTCGCCCCGGTGATCGCCCCGTACGCGGACTCCCGCGCCGCCGTCCGCGAGCGGCACACCGCCCACGGCACCGAGTTCCTGGAGATCCACGTCGCCACCCCGGTCGAGCTCTGCGCCGAGCGCGACGTGAAGGGCCTGTACGCCAAGCAGGCCGCCGGCGAGATCTCCGGTCTCACCGGTGTGGACGACCCGTACGAGGCGCCCGCCGATCCGGAGCTGCGCCTGCAGACGCAGGGCCGGGCGGTCACCGAGTCCGCCGCCGAACTGCACGCGTTCCTGACCGAGAGGGGTCTGGCATGACGACCGCCACGCACAGCCTTCTGGACACCCGCGAGAACCCCTACGCGCTGTCGCACCTCGACGCCCTGGAGGCGGAGTCGGTGCACATCTTCCGCGAGGTCGCGGGCGAGTTCGAGCGTCCGGTGATCCTGTTCTCGGGCGGCAAGGACTCCATCGTCATGCTGCACCTGGCGCTGAAGGCGTTCTGGCCGGCCGCGGTGCCCTTCTCGCTGCTGCACGTCGACACCGGGCACAACTTCCCCGAGGTCATCGAGTACCGCGACCGCACCGTCGCGAAGCACAACCTGCGGCTGCACGTCGCCCACGTGCAGGACTTCATCGACGACGGCCGGCTGCGCGAGCGCCCGGACGGCACCCGCAACCCGCTGCAGACCGTGCCGCTGCTGGACGCCATCGAGTCCAACAAGTTCGACGCCGTCTTCGGCGGCGGCCGCCGCGACGAGGAGAAGGCCCGCGCCAAGGAGCGCGTCTTCTCGCTCCGCGACGAGTTCGGCGCCTGGGACCCGCGCCGCCAGCGCCCCGAGCTGTGGTCGCTGTACAACGGCCGGCACGCCGTCGGCGAGCACGTCCGCGTCTTCCCGCTCTCCAACTGGACCGAGCTGGACGTCTGGCAGTACATCGAGCGGGAGGGCATCGAGCTCCCCGAGATCTACTACGCCCACCACCGCGACGTGTTCAAGCGCGACGGCATGTGGCTGACCGCCGGCGAGTGGGGCGGCCCCAAGGAGAGCGAGCCGGTCGAGTCCCGCCTCATCCGCTACCGGACGGTCGGCGACATGTCCTGCACCGGCGCCGTCGACTCGGACGCCACCACCATCGCCGACGTGATCGCCGAGATCGCCGCCAGCCGCCTCACCGAGCGCGGCGCCACCCGCGCCGACGACAAGCTCTCCGAGGCCGCGATGGAAGACCGCAAGCGCGAGGGGTACTTCTAACCATGACCGCAGTTCAGGACGCCAGCGCCACCTCGCTGCTGCGCTTCGCCACCGCCGGGAGCGTGGACGACGGCAAGTCGACCCTGGTCGGCCGCCTCCTCCACGACTCCAAGTCGGTGCTCGCCGACCAGCTGGAGGCCGTCGAGCACGCCTCCCGCAACCGCGGCCAGGAGGCGCCCGACCTGGCGCTGCTCACCGACGGCCTGCGCGCCGAGCGCGAGCAGGGCATCACCATCGACGTCGCGTACCGCTACTTCGCCACCGCCCGGCGCCGGTTCATCCTCGCCGACACCCCCGGGCACGTGCAGTACACCCGGAACATGGTGACCGGCGCGTCCACCGCCGAGCTCGCCGTGGTGCTGGTCGACGCCCGCAACGGCGTCGTCGAGCAGACCCGCCGGCACGCCGCGGTCGCCGCGCTGCTGCGGGTGCCGCACGTGGTGCTGGCGGTCAACAAGATGGACCTGGTCGACTACGCCGAGCCCGTCTTCGCCGCCATCGCCGAGGAGTTCACCGCGTACGCGGCCTCACTGGGCGTCAAGGACGTGGTGGCGGTGCCGATCTCCGCGCTGGCCGGCGACAACGTCGTCGAGCCGTCCGCGCACATGGACTGGTACGGCGGCCCGACCCTGCTGGAGCACCTGGAGACCGTGCCGGTCGGCAGCGACCCCGGCATCGAGCCGGCCCGCTTCCCGGTCCAGTACGTGATCCGCCCGCAGACCGAGGCCCACCCCGACTACCGCGGCTACGCCGGCCAGCTGGCCTCCGGCGTGCTGCGGGTCGGCGACCGGGTCACCGTGCTGCCGTCCGGGCACACCACCACCGTCGCGGGCATCGACGCGCTCGGCACCGAGACGGACATCGCCTGGGCCCCCCAGTCGGTGACCGTCCGCCTCGCCGAGGACATCGACGTCTCCCGCGGCGACCTGATCGCGGCCGGCGCCGCCCCCGTCCCCACCAAGGACATCGAGGCGACCGTCTGCCACCTGAACGAGCGCACCCTGCGCCCCGGCGCGAAGGTGCTGCTCAAGCACACCACCCGCACCGTGCGCGCGCTGGTGAAGGAGATCTCCTACCGGATCGACATCGACACCCTGGAGCAGCGCTCCGGTGCCGACGGCCTGGAGGTCAACGACATCGGCCACGTGGTGCTGCGCACCGCCGAGCCGCTGGCGCTCGACGACTACACCGACAACCGCCGGACGGGCTCGTTCCTGCTCATCGACCCGGCCGACGGCACCACCCTCACCGCCGGCATGGCGGGCGAGGCGTTCGAGACCGTGCGTGCGGTCGCGGACGACACCGATGCGAACGACGGGGAGGACTGGGTCTGATGCCCAGCGAGGCGTTCTCGGGCATGGACAAGGAAGGCGGCCGCATCGGCAGCGGCGTCCTCGGCAGCGGCCAGGGCGGCCTGACGCGATGTGGAGGCGGACAGGGGCACTGATCCCCTGTCACCGGGTCGGCGCCTTCCCACAGCAGCCGCCGTCCCGGCTTGCCCGGCATCCGACATGCCGTCAGCACCGCGACCACTTCCGAACCGGCGCCACGCGCGCCCCACCATGAACGGGACGACTCCCATGGCACTCGCCCCCTCCACCACGCATACCTCCGCACGCTCCGGCAGCACCCGCTTCAGACGTCCGGCCGCCGTCGCCGTCGCCGTCCTCACCGCCACCGGCCTGCTGTCCGCGTGCAGCTACGGCTCCAAGAGCGAGGACAAGAGTGCCGCCGCCCCGGCCGCGGCCTCCTCCGGTGCCGCGAAGCTCTCCGCGGACACCGTGAAGATCGGCTACTTCGCCAACCTGACGCACGGCACCCCGCTGGTCGGCCTCAAGGAGGGCCTGTTCCAGAAGGAGCTGGGCGCCACCACGATCAAGCCGCAGGTCTTCAACGCGGGCCCGGCCGAGATCGAGGCGCTGAACGCCGGCTCGATCGACATCGGCTGGATCGGCCCCTCCCCGGCGATCAACGGCTTCACCAAGTCCAACGGCACCTCGCTGAAGATCCTCGGCGGCTCGGCCTCCGGCGGCGTGAAGCTGGTGGTCAACCCCGACAAGATCCACAGCCTGGACGAGCTCAAGGGCAAGAAGATCGCCACCCCGCAGCTCGGCAACACCCAGGACGTGGCACTGCTCAACTACCTGGCCACCAAGGGCTACAAGGTCGACGCGCAGTCCGGCGCCGGCGACGTGAGCGTGGTGCGCACCGACAACAAGGTCACCCCGGACGCCTACAAGTCCGGCTCGATCGACGGCGCCTGGGTGCCCGAGCCGACCGCCTCCAAGCTGGTCACGCTCGGCGCCAAGGTCCTGCTGAACGAGAAGGACGTCTGGCCGGACGGCAAGTTCGTCATCACCAACATCATCGTGTCGCAGAAGTTCCTCAAGGCGCACCCGGACGTGGTGGAGGCCGTGCTGCGCGGCTCGGTGAACACCAACGCGTTCATCAAGGCCAACCCGGCCAAGGCGAAGGCCGACGCCAATGCCGCGATCAAGGAGGCGGCCGGCAACGCGCTGTCCGACAACGTCCTCGACCCGGCCTGGCAGGACATCGAATTCCTGGACGACCCGCTGGCGAACACCCTGCAGGCCGAGGCCGACCACGCGGTGACCGCCGGTCTGCTCAAGAAGCCGAACCTCGCCGGGATCTACGACCTGACCCTGCTCAACAAGGTGCTCCAGGCGCAGGGCAGGCCCGTCGTGGCGGACGCCGGACTCGGTACCAAGTGACCTGCACCCGCTAGCCCCGCGGTCCGCCCCGCCCCGACCCGTCGATGCCCGTCACGGAAGGGGCGGGGCCGGACCCCGGCCCCCGAGGCCGCCGCCATCCCTCCCCGCCCGTCACCGGGCAGGAGGGGCCCAGACCGCCCCCAGCCCTCGGCTGGGAGTTCCCCCAGAAGCAGGAGGTGTCCGGATGAGCCCGGCACTCACCACCTCGGAGAACACCGCCACCGCCACCGAGTCCGCGATCGCCCGGCCCGCCGTCCGCCTCGCGCACGTGCACAAGTCGTTCGGCCGTCCCGGCAGCGCCACCCCCGTCCTGGACGACATCAGCCTGGACGTCGCGCCCGGCGAGTTCGTCACCCTCCTCGGGGCCTCGGGCTGCGGCAAGTCCACCCTGCTCAACCTGGTGGCCGGCCTGGACCGGCCCACCTCCGGCGACATCGAGGTGCCCGGCGGCCGGCCGGCCCTGATGTTCCAGGACCACGCGCTGTTCCCGTGGCTCACCGCCGGCCGCAACATCGAGCTCGCGCTGCGGCTGGCCGGCGTGGCGAAGGACGAGCGCCGCGCCGAGGCCGAGCGGCTGCTGGAGCTGGTCCGCCTCGGCGGCGCGTACAAGAAGCGCGTCCACGAGCTGTCCGGCGGTATGCGCCAGCGCGTCGCGATGGCCCGCTCGCTCGCCCAGGGCTCCACGGTGCTGCTGATGGACGAGCCGTTCGCCGCGCTCGACGCCATCACCCGCGACGTGCTGCACGACGAGATCACCCGGATCTGGGCGGAGCGCAAGCTGACCGTCCTGTTCGTCACGCACAACGTGCGCGAGGCCGTCCGCCTCGCCCAGCGGGTCGTCCTGCTCTCCTCCCGCCCCGGCCGGGTGGCCAAGGAGTGGCGGATCGACCTGCCCCAGCCGCGCCGGATCGAGGACTCCGGCGTCGCGGACCTGTCCATCGAGATCACCGAAGAGCTGCGTGGGGAGATCCGCCGCCATGTCCAGCACTGACACCGCCCCCGCGGTCGAGAAGAACGACCAGCACGACGACTCCGCCAGCGTCGAGGCCGGCCTGGACGCCCTGGACGCCGTCCAGGTCCAGCGCACCCCGGTCGGCGAGGTGCTGCGCCAGAAGGTGCTGCCGCCGGTGCTCGGCATCGTGGTCGTGCTCGCCGCCTGGCAGCTCGCCTACAGCCTGAAGCTGACCACCCCCGACAAGCTGCCCAGCCCGGGCGACGTCTGGCACTCGCTGACCGACCTCTGGTACCAGGGCACGCTGTTCTCGATCATCTGGACGAGCGTGTGGCGCGGCATCTCCGGCTTCCTCGCCGCCGTCGTCATCGGCACCCCGATCGGCCTGCTGGTCGCCCGGATCAGGCCGCTGCGCGCCGCCCTCGGGCCGGTCCTCTCCGGCCTGCAGTCGCTGCCGTCGGTGGCCTGGGTGCCGGCCGCGGTGATCTGGCTCGGCATCAACAACTCGGCGATGTACGCGGTCATCCTGCTCGGCGCCGTCCCGTCGATCGCCAACGGCCTGATCGCCGGCATCGACCAGGTCCCGCCGATCTACCTGCGGGCCGGCCGCACCCTGGGCGCCACCGGCATCGCGGGCGCCCGGCACGTACTGCTGCCCGCCGCGCTGCCCGGCTACCTGGCCGGCCTCAAGCAGGGCTGGGCGTTCTCCTGGCGCTCGCTGATGGCGGCCGAGCTCATCGCGGCCTCCCCCGACCTGGGCGTGGGCCTGGGCCGGTACCTGGAGAACCAGCGGGAGTTCTCCGACATGTCCGGCGTGCTGCTCGGCATCGTGCTGATCCTCGTCGTCGGCGTGGCGATCGACCTGCTGGTGTTCTCCCCGCTGGAGCGCCGCGTGCTGCGCAACCGCGGCCTGCTGGTCACCTCCCGCTGAGGGCCGCCGCCGTGCGCACCACGACGCCGTCCGCCCCCGCCCGTCGCCACGGCGGGGCGGACGGCCCCGCCCTCCTGCTGATCGCCCACGGCAGCCGCGACCCGCGGCACGCCGCCACGGTGGACGCCCTCGTCCGGCAGGTCGCGGCACTGCGGCCCGGGCTGACCGCGGCCACCGCCTACCTCGACCACTGCGCCCCGCGGATCCCGCAGGTCGCCGGGCGGCTCGGCGCGGCCGTCGCGGTGCCGCTGCTGCTCAACCGGGCCTTCCACGCCAAGAGCGACATCCCGGCCGCGCTGCGGTCGGCCGGCGCCGACCTGCCGCTCGCCGGGGTGCTCGGGCCGTCCCCGCTGCTGCTGGACGCCCTGGACCGCCGGCTCGCCGGGACCGGGCTCGACACCGGCTCCGCCGCGGAGCGCGGCCGCACCGGTGTGGTGCTCGCCGCCGCCGGCTCCTCCGACCCGTCCGCCGACGCGGCGACCCGCGCGGTGGCCGCCGACTGGGCCCGCAGCCGCGGCTGGGCGGGCGCCGAGGTCACGTACGCCTCCGCGGCCGGGCCGCGGGTGCCCGACGCGGTCGCGGCCCTGCGGGCGGCCGGCGCCGCCCGGGTCGCGGTCTGCCCGTACCTGCTCGCCCCCGGCCTGCTGCCGGACCGGATCGCCGCCGCGGCCGCGGACGCCGGCGCCGACCTGCTCGCGCCCGTTCTCGGCGCGGCCCCCGAGATCGCCCGGCTGCTGCTGGAGCGCTACGACGAGGCCCGGCAGGCGGCCGGCGCCGCACCGACGGCGCTGTCCGCCTGACGGCCGGGCGGTGCCGGGCGGTCGGTTCGGCCGGTCAGTTCGGGAGGTCGCGCAGGGTGTCCGCCACCGCGTCGAGCCGCCGGCGGACCTCTTCGCCGAGGAACGGCAGGAGCGCCCCGCAGTCCAGGCAGGCCCGGGCGTAGTCGGCGTCGAACTCCGGCCGCGGCTTGAGCACGCCGGGCCGCGGGAAGCGCAGCCGCAGCCGCTCGCCCCACCGCTCACCGGAGACCAGGTCGCCGAGCGGGCTGAGCCGCTGGGATCCGCATATCGCGCAACGCATGGCGGACACCGTACCGTTCGGCATTCCCGGCCCCGCGGCCGGGCGGGTGGCCGCCGGGCTACAACCAGCGCCGAGGATCCGTCAGGTCGATATCGATCGGGAACGGCAGGTCGAGCAGGAGCTTCCCGCGGTGGATGCCCATCGGCGCGTACGAGCCGGTTGCTGCATCCAACTCGTAGACGTGGACGGCGAGTTCGCCCTGCTCGTTCTCCACCCGCCAGAAGTGCCGGAAGCCCGCGGCGGCGTACTTGCGCGGTTTGACCTCGCGGTCGCGCTCGACGGAGTCGGGGGACACCACTTCGACGGCGAGGACGACGCCGTCGGGCTGCTGCGTGGTCTGCCGGTCACTGCCGACGGATTCGCGTGACACCACCAGAAGGTCGGGCTCCGGCCGGTCCTTGCGGCCCAGGGTCACGGTCATCTCCCGCAGGACGGCCAGGTCGTCGGGCCGGGCCCGGAGCAGCCCGTACTCCAGGAGACGGATCGCGTAGATGTGGAAAAGGGCCCGTGGACTCACGAAGACGAGACTCCCGTCGATCAACTCCGTGTGCGGAGGCAGATTCGGAAGCCGGTCGAGGTCGTCGGCGGTCCATCCGCCCTCGGGCGGAACGGGCCAGGTCGGCTCCGGTGCGGCGGTCATCACTGCTCCCATGGGCCGGATCCTTGCAGTGCCCTCCAGCGTACCCAGCGGGTTCGGCCGATCACTCGCCCGAACGGGCGAGAGCGGCCAGGTAGCGCGGATCGTCCGGGGCGGTATCCGCCCACCGCCAGGCGTTCGCGGCGCATTCCCGCTGGTGGGGGGTGCCGTCGGCGAGGGCGGCCAGCAGGCGGTCCTGGAGGGCGCGGCGGCCGATCGCCGTCAGCAGGACGGCGGCCAGCCAGCGCGGCGAGCTCGGGTCGTCGTCGCACAGGAGGGCGGCGAGCACCGCGTCGGCGTGGTCGCGGGCGAGGGCCCGGTCAGCGGCGAGCGCCCGGTAGGCGGTCTGCCGCTTGTGGCCGATCCGGTGGTACTGCGGGTAGAGCGGCTCGGTCGCGGCGAGCCGCTCCACCCTCGGGTCGTCGTCCGTGTGGCAGGTCAGGCCGAGGGCGGCCAGCAGCTCGTCGAGCCGCGCCTCCTGGAGGTCGAGTCCGTCCGCACGGTTCATGGTCACACCCTACGCACGGTGGACCGGTCGGTGGGCGTGCCGGCCGGCACCGGGGGTCAGCGGTGCGCAGCGGCGGCGAGTTCGTCGGCGGCGGCGGGCCGCGGGGTGGTGACGGCGGCCCAGGAGCCGTCGGCGAAGTGCAGGTCGATCCGGCCGCGCTGGAGGACTCCGGTGGCGTTGCGGTGCAGGGTGACGGTGTGCCGGGGCGCCGCCCAGTGCAGTTCGTGCCGTTCGGTGAGCAGCTGCCAGGCACTGGCGCGGTCCACGACGAGGAGCAGGCGGCGGTCGGTGACGGCGAGGGTGCCGCTGCCGTGGGCGCCCTCGTCGTGCATCCGCAGGACGAACCGGCCGGCCGCCGACTGCCAGCCGCCGGCCATGCCCTCGCCGTGCCAGAGGGTGTCGGGGACGGCGTCGGCGAGCCGGTCCTCGACGGCGCCGACGGCCGCGGAGACGGGGTTGACGGCGGCGTAGGCGCGGCGCAGCGCGGTGAGGGGCCGGCCGAGGCGCTGTTCGAGCCCGCCGGGCCGGCGGGGGGTGAGCAGGTGGGCGGGCGGGTGCGGGATGCCGGGGGCGAGGTCGGCGGGGGCGGCGGCGAGGAGGTGTTCGCCGGGTTCGAGGTGCGGGGTGGCGATGTCGCGGTCGCGGTTGAGCACGGCGTCCCCTATCCGAAGGCCTCGTCGAAGCGGCGCCGGCGCTCCTCGGGGCTGAGTTCCGGCGGCTGGTGGGGCTGGGCGATGCCGGTGTGCTCGCGGGCGGCCGTGCTGGGGCCGCGGTTGCCGGAGATCCGGTCGTCGGCCTCGTCGGCGAGGATGCCGGCGCCGGACTGGACGGCCTGCTGGACGCTCTGGCCGACCGGGTCGCCGGTGAGGCCGAGGCCGTGCAGGGCGGCCTTGCCGATGGTCTTGGTGCCCTTCTTGGCGAGGTAGGCGGGCACGTCGATCGGCTTGTTCCAGGTCCAGGGCTTCTTGGGGTTGAGGTGGGGGCGCTTCGAGACCTCCTTGAGGGTCTTGAGCGCCTGTTCGATCTTCTTGAGGGCGCGGGCGAGCCTGGCGACCAGGGAGGCGATCCGGGCCGAGGCGATGCCGCCCTCGGCGGCTGCGGCGGCGGCCTCGGCGGCGAGGGAGATGCCGGCGGTGACGACGCTGAAGGCGATCGAGGCGGCGAGGGTGATCAGGGCCCACTCGATGAGTTCGCGGATGACGGTCTCGACGAGGTCCTGGGCCATCCGGCTCTCGGCAGCGGCCTCGTCGAGGAGTTCGGCGGTGGCCTCCATGTCGTCGGCCTCGGCCTCCAGGGCGTCCTCGTAGGCGGCGAGTTCCTGCTGGAAGGCGTCGGCGGCGGCGCCCTGCCAGCCGTGCGCGAGGTCGGCGCGGTCGCGGCGCTGGTCGGCGACGGTCTCGCGGAGTTCGGCGGCCTGCCGGCGCCAGAGGTCGGCGGCGGCGGTGAGGCCCTCGGGGTCGCCGGTGACGAACTCGAGGGGTTCGGCGAGCGGTTCGACGATGGGGCGCATGATCTCGTCGATCACGCTGCTCATCGGGCTCATCCACTGGTTGATCTTCGTGTAGGCGTCGACGGCGCCGGAGACGGGACCGGTCATGGTCAGAGCCCCCTGGCGACGGCGGTGAGGGCCTCGACGGTCAGGGCGTCGGCCTGTTCGTAGGAGCGGGCGAGGCCCTGGGCGTGGTCGTCGATCCGGGCCATGGTGTCGGCGGCGGAGGTGAGGTTGTCGAGGGCGGCCTCGGCGCGCTCGGCGTAGTGGCGGCCGGTCTCCTCGGCCTCGGGCAGCCGGCCGAAGGCCTGCGGCCCGAGCGGCTGGGCGCCGAGGGCGGCGCGGGCGGCGCGCAGCCGGTCGGAGCGGGCGGCGGAGGTGCGGGCGAATCGCCGCAGGGCCTCCGGATCGACGCGGTACTCCCCTGCCATGGCGGTTCCTCTCCCCCGGCACACCGTCAAGTCTTGTCATAGAACAGGTCATATGAATCCCATGAACAGACAAAGAAGCTAACACACCGTCCGGCGGGCTCCCGGGCGGGGGCGAATGCGAAAGGGGCGCGGGGGTCGCGGCCCGCGGCTGTGAGGGTGGGGGGGTGCCCCCCCCCCCAACAGAGGGGATGGGGGGGGGCGGGGGCGGGGGGGGCG
>NZ_JBHWBW010000074.1:0-23338 GCF_042735675.1 Kitasatospora sp. NPDC059571 | reverse complement strand
GCCGCGGGGCGCGGCCGCCGCGGGTGGGGGGGGGGCGGGCCCCCGCGACAGCCGCCCCCCCCCACCCCCCCCCTCGGGCGCCCCGGGGGGGGGGGGGGGGCGCGCCCCCGGCGGAGAGCCTGCAGGACACACAGAAGAGCGGGACGCTCCTGCGCGGCGTGGTCACGGCGTGGTCGGTGCCGACAGCGTCTGAAACCCCGCTCGGAATGGCGACGCATTGGCGTCGCCGGGTGTCATCAGTTGGCGGCTGCCGTGTACAGACCACGCCCGGTGCGCTGGACACGACCGGACTTGGTGAGACGCTCCAAGGCCGTGCGTACCGCATCGACGGTGCCGTTCTGACCGTCCAGCCCGAGTCGACTGCTCACCTCGCCAGCCCGCAGCGGCCCATCGCTCTGGTTCAGGACGTCCAGCACGCGCTGCGCGTCGGTCAGCCGCCGACGGCCCGCCACCGGCCGGGTTGGCGCCGAATCGCGCTCCGTGGCCAGCTGCGGACCGGTGTCCGGCGCGGCTTTGGGGGCCACCTTGCTACGGGTGGTCTGCTTCGGCCCGGTGGCGGTGGGAGCTCGGCGCGCGGTGGTCTTCTTCCCGGGAGCGGCCATCGGTGGTGCCTCCTGCGACTGCTTCCGGACGCCCGCCACCGCGGTCCTGCCCGTGGCGGGCTTCCCGGCCGCCTTCTTCGCCGTCTTCTTTGCAGCGCTGTCTGCCTTGCGCGTCACGGTCTTCTGGGTGCGCTTGGCTGCGGGCCGGGCCTTGGCTGGCCGGGCCGACCCGTCCGTGCCCACCGTCGCCTCGCCGCCGGCCTCTGGCCTGTCCTTCGGGACGTCGGCGTTGTCCTGCACTGCAGCAGGCGGCTCGCCCGGGCTCCGCGCGTCTACGCCAGCCGCTGAGTCCGGCCCTCCGACCGGCACGCTGGCCAGGGCCTCAAGGCCCTCCAGCACCGCCACCATCGCGTTCTCCTGGGCGAGGACGGCCGCGAGCTGGTCCTCCAACTTCCGCCGCTGCTCCCGCACGGCCGGCAGCTGTGCTTCCAACAGGGCACGTGTCGATCCCACACTGTTGTCCGTGCCGAACGTGCTTCCGCTCACTGGCGCTCCCGCTGTGTCAACTCGTGCTCGTACCAGGGAATCTACGTCGATCTTAGGCATTGCCCCAGCGGGATGGCGAAATCCGCCTCGTATTTTGGGTATGCGACGCCCGCCGACGAGGCCGGCCGCGGGACGGCCAGGCACCTCGGCACGCCTGTCGGAGAGCCGATTTCCTACAGGCGAGCCCGCTGGCACCGAGACGCGCATCCGGCATCACCGCGGGGCCTCCGCACACTGCTGCGGCGGCTGCACCGTGCCGCTGGAGGTCCGGCCGCCGGCGGATGCCTGGGTCGCGGCCTGCGCTGCCGCGGCGCTGGGCGGAAACCGGTCCGTCCCGGCCTCGGAGAGGCGCTGCAGGCCGGTCCGGACGATCACCGGCTGAATCCTGAGCACCCGGGTGCAGCGGGAACCCGACGGTATGGACCACGTGGGCCTGTCGCGCATCTGCCCCGAGATCCACGAGCCGGCCGGCGATCCGACGGCCGCGTTGGACCTCCGCGCTGCCCTTGCGGAAGCGGCGGAGGGTTGCGGCCCTGTCCTGGGTCCTGCGGTTCAAGCCAGGCCCAGAAGCACGATCTGTCAGGCCGAGGACTCATGGTCCCCATTACGTTCATGCGGGCAGCACTGGAGCTTCGACTAGGAGGAATCCAGGTGGCTCGATGCAGGGCGTGTCCGGAGCGGAAGGGCGAGTGCCGCAACTGTGAGGGGCTCGGCGAGGTGCAGGGCTTCTTCGGGCCGAAGAAGTGCAAGGCCTGTGGCGGCGACGGCCGCTGCACGTGGTGCAGCGGTACGGGCCACACGCCGGGCTGGTGACGACCTGGCCCAGGACGGCGCGAAGTCGCCCCGCCCTCCCGGAGGAGGACGGGGCAGTGCCGATGCGCCAGGCGGTCACACCCCGGCCCAATGCCCCGCCGCGCTGCTCACGGCAGGGCACACCCAAACCCGGGCCTACGCCGTCCAGATGTGCGAATCCAGCGGCGTCACCCGGTAGCTGATGTACTCCACCGCCGACGTCGGCACCACATGCACCGCGTACTCCGCGGCCGCGTCCGTCACGGGCCGCCCGTTCAGCGTCCGCGTGTCGATGTGCACGAGCCCGTTCTCGATCGCGACCCGCGTGTTGATCAGCGACGTGAGTGCGTTCGCGGTCCCATTCGGGTTCGGGACGCCTGCGGACGGGATGAGGCGGAGCTCGGCGACCGTGCGCCACTTCAGCTTGTCCATGGACGGGAGGATGCCAGACAGGTGCGTCAGCCGAGAGGCCCAATCGCGCTGATCCCCAGGACCTAATCATCGGCAGTGCCGGTCACGGAAGCGCAACCACTCAACCTACCCGGCGGTACCTGGATACGTTCTGGCCCTCGCCCGACAATGCGTAAAGGACTACTGCTATGCACTCCCGCCACCGCCGCCGCCCACCAGACGGGCCGCGGGGCGCGGCCCGGCCACGCACCAGGCGTGAGTGCCGTCCACTGGCGGGCATCGTTCTATGGATAGAGCCACCCGGCGCGACACAACCCGAACGGGGCGGGCACAGGGGAGAGGACCTTGGCATGGTCGACAAGCTGCACGACCCGCTGCTGACCGTCCGCGACGCCGCACGGCACCTCATGATCCCCGACAGCACCATGTACCGCTGGACCCACCAGGACGCCGCCGAGGCCCCGATCGTGCACAGCGTCACACCCCTGCAGAAGGGTTGGCCGTCGATCCCCTTCGTCGCCATCGTCGAGGGGTACGTGGCCCGGGCCTTGCGAGAAGTCGGCCTGAGCCTGCCGAAGATCCGCGAGGCCGCCGCGGCCGTCCGCCAGGAGTTCGGCGACCCTTACGGTCTCGCCACCCGGCGGATCGCGACCGACGGCGTGGACATCTTCGCCGAATTCTCCGACGGGGACCTCGCCCGCGTCTGCGACAAGCAGCGGCCGTTCCGCGAGTTCATCCAGGAACACTTGCGGTACATCCACTGGGACAAGACCGACGATTACCCGCAACGGCTCCGCCTGCGCCAGTACCACGATGTCGCCCCCGTGATCATCGACCCGCGCTTCGGGTGGGGCGCGCCGGTCCTGGAAAGCACCAAGATCCCTGTGGACGCGGTCGTCGGCCTCTGGACCGCCGGCGAGTCCTTCGACGACATCGCCGACGAGTACCAGATCGGCGTGGACCAGGTGGAGGAGGTCTGCCGGGTTGCCGCCATCCGCGCCGCCTGAGTTCATCGCCGACCGGTGCCTCGGGCGCCGCACCGTCACCCAACTCCGCGACCTCGGCTGGCGAGTCTTACATCTCAGCGACGTCTACCCGGACGACGGCCGGAACGTCCCCGACGAGGAATGGATCGCGGCCGCGGCGCGCAACGGTTGGGCAGTCCTCACCCAGGACGAACGCATCCGTTACCTGGCAGCAGAACGGGGCGCACTCGTCGTCGGCTCGCTCCCCATGTTCTGCCTCTCCAACGGGAATCTCCGCATCGCGGACAAGGTTTGGCGCTTCCACCAGTCCCAGGCCGCCACCTACCAGGAAGCCCGCAGCGGTGAGACGGCCATCTACGCCGTCCACGAGGACCGCATCGCACGGAAGTGGCCGTAAGCACAGAGCTGCCCCTGCCGGCGGCGCAAAACCGACAGCAGGGGGCGGTGCGGTGGGGACCGGAGTCGACCAGGTGTTCGTGCGGGGCATCAACCCGCCGCTCCAGCACTGAACTACCCCGCCAGGTCGGCGGCCCATCACTTGCGCGAGCGCGGGCTCCGCCACCCGTGCCGAGCAGGGTGGCGGCTCCCATCGCCACGAAGACCTTCACCTCGAGGCCGTGGCCCCGGGACTCGTGATCGGTCTGGGTGTCCCAGTAGCCCCGCCGGTCCGCGCGGATCGCGTCCAGTTTCGACTCCATCCGGATCTGGTCGTCGGCGATGCGCCGTACCTCCGCGTGGGTCTGGGCCGGGTTGATGTAGACGCCCGGGTCGGGCGTGCGTGGTCACTGGCGGCTCACCGGGTGAGCGGGAGTGCGACACAGTCCTGGGCCGGTGCGGTGACCTGGGTACGGGTTCACATCGCCACCGCCGCGCCGACGGCGATCGTGACGACGGCCTACAGGCTGGCCGGCCAGTGCAGGCCGACCGCGGCCGCGGCGAGGCCGGCCTGGATTGTGCCGACGAGTGGCGTGGCGGGGCGTCGTGCGCGACCAGGGCGACGACCAAGCCGACCGCGGCCGCGGCGAGGCCGTTGGCGAGTGCCTGATCGTCCGGGGTGAAGGCGAGTTGGAATGCGCCGGCCAGCTTCACGAAGGCGGCGATCAGGGCGAGTCACGCGGCGGGCTCCCCGCGAAGGGTGAAGCGCATGAGATTCTCCGATCAGGTGGTGGGTGTGGAGGGGGTCTGACCGACGGTGACGTCGACCTTGACGACGGCCTGGGCGATGCGGGGCATCGGCGCGTCCTCGTCGATGCCGTGCACGGAAGCGACCGCGGCCGCGTGTTGGCCGATCGTCGCGCTCTGGGCCTGCACGAGAGCCGGCGTCGACTCGGCGGCGTGCTTGAGGCTCCAGATCATGGCGTTTCACAGGTCGGAGCGTTCCTGGGCGCGGGTGCTCCAGTCGTCATCCTCGCGGTTTGGCCGGGCACCCACTGTCCGTAGTCGTCCGCTATGGCGGTGTCGCAGGTCACGCCGCCGGCGGTGATCGTTCCGGCCTGGCGGGTGTGGGCGTGAGGGTCCCAGTCGCCGCCGGACCAGGCGTGGATGTCGCGCAGCGCGTCGGCCACGGTGTCCTGGGTCCGCCCGTGCTCGGGGTCGATCAGAAGCTTGAGATTTAGCTTGGCGTCTTACGGCTGTTCTGGACGCCAGGCTGCTTCCCACACGCCCGGTGGGGATCCCGCTCAATCCGTTCTGCTCCCCGCACCCGCTGGGACGGTCCGCGGCCTGGATTCGTCAGTGGAGGAGCACTGACACAGCGATCGCGCCGACCAAGAGTGATGGGCCGAAGGCGAGCTCGGCCTTGCGGTCGGCGCGCCCGCCGACGATCAGCAGGACGGCGTGTGCGGCGCCGAGCAGCATGCCCGCGCAGATTCCCGAGCAGACGGCCGTCCAGCTGTGCCAGGCCAGCAGCCCGGCCAGCGCCGGGGCGAGCTTCGCGTCGCCCAGGCCCATCCCGCCGGTCAGGACGAAGGCCAGGAACACCACCGCCACGACTGCGGCCGCGGCCGCCACCCGTCCCAGGGCCATCCACTGGCCGCCGGTCGCGGCGGCCGCGACCAGCAGGCATGCGACACCGGTTGCAGCCGCGCCGGTCAGCCGGTCGGGTAGCCGCTTCACCGCGATGTCGATCAGGAGCAGCGTGGTGCCGAGGACCGCGAGCCACAGCTGGGCGGCGAGGAGCCATCCGGTCGCGCCGCCCGCTGTTACGGCGCCGAGGGCGAGAGCGGTGAGCACCTCAGGGACCAGGAGCGGCGGGCCGAGCCGCACCGTACTTCCGGCGGCGGTGCATCGGGTGCAGCGGCGGCGCAGCAGCAGGTCGGCGGCAGCGCGGCCGCGCAGGAGGTGGTGGCCGCAGTCAGGGCAGGCGGTGCGGGTGCCGGTGGGGATGCTGTAGACGAAGACCGCGGGCCGGACCAGGAGCGCACCGGCGGCGAGTCCGGCAGCAGCAACGAGCACGGTGTCGGCGGGGGAGGGGGACATGGGACTCCTGGACCGGGTATCGGGAAACAGAAAGGCGGGCCGGTTGGACGGTGGTGCTGTCCGGCCGGCCCGCCGATGGACTGGGGTTACAGGCCCCGGACGGCGCCGCGGCCGGCGGTCAGGCGCTGGATCAGCTGCTCGGTCTCGTCCTGGAGGCCGTCGAACTGCATCTCGCGGGCCATCCGGCGGGCCTGGTCGGCGACGTCGCGCACCCCGGCCGGGTTGCCGGCGCGGTGCTCGATGCGCATCCACGCTCGGTACAGCACCTCCGCGGCCGGCTCGACGCCGAGGCCGGTGGCGATGGCGGCGCGGGCGGCGTCGATGTCCAGCACGCCGTCCTGCACCCGCAGATGCGCAATCGTGTTGGCGACGGTGACGATCTCGCCGACCATCGTCTGCACGAGCGGCGCGGCCCAGGAGTGCGCCCCGGCGCCGGTGAACGGCCGTCCCCGCACGACGGCGAGCGCGGCCTCCAGGTCGAGGACCCCCGCCACCCCGTGCGGCAGGCCCCGTTCGGCGAGGTGCTTGAAGTCCGCGTAGTCGACCGTGACCTCCTCCGACAGCGTGTACTGCTGGACGCCCTTCGGCTTGGGCCGCAGATATGGCTCGCCGGCGGCGTCGCGGCCGAGGCGCCCGCGCAGCCGGGACATGTGGGTGTCCATGGTCGCGGGCGTCCACGGACTCATCGGGTCCATGTGGTTGGCGATCGCCCCGTAGTCCCGCTCGCTCTTGAAGATCAGGCACGCCGCGAGCAGGATCAGCCGCGGTGCGATTGGCGCCTCACCGATGCCGGTGATCCGCAGCGGTCCGAGAATTTGCACCTGCGGGGCCACCGGCTCGTCGCCCACCGCGGCCTCGCCTTCGCGCACCACGCTCACCCGGGCCTGCGGGCGGCGCCGCTCCGACCGGGCTTCCATCATCGTCACCCGAGGATCCGGGACCACCCGGCCACTGCTGCCGATGCTCTCGGGAGCTTCCGCTTCCGCCTTCACGGGCTCTGCCGTCGCGTCTGCGCGGTCCGGCCTGGTCTCGGCGCTTGCTGGTGCGGGGATCGGCTGTTCGTCGGTCGCCGCCCTCGTGGGGTCCGTGCCGTCGGTCGGTGTGCCGGTGCCAGCTTCCGGTAGAGCGTGCTGGTCGGGGACGGTCAGCAGCGACAGGTGCCCGCGGCTCCCGGCCGGCTGGGGCCCCAGGACCGCCGGACCGACCTGCGGGTGGTCCGGGTCGGGTGCCACGTCCCACGGGGCATCGGCGGGCACGGCTGGCTGGACCGCAGTGGCCAGAGTGGCAGTGAGCTGCCGATAGGCCTCGTCGGTCACTCGCTGCAGAACCACCTCCACGCCGTCGAGCGCCTCGACGGGCTGCGGCTCGGTGACGAGCGAGGCGTCGAGGACCTCGGCGTCCGGGAACAGCTCGGCCGCGCCGCCCGCAGCCGGGAGGACGGCGGCGATCTGCTGCCCGGCCGGGACCTTCCCCATCGTGTCCGCGAACGCGTACAGATCCTCCCGGCTGGGGAGAGCGGCGCAGACGACCATCCACGGCAGCGGCGCCAGCCCGCCCTCGTGCTCGGCCTGGTGGACCTCGACCAGGACCCGGGCCAGGTCGGCGGTCGCCGTGCTCAGGTTCGGGGTGTACATCACCCGGCACGCCGGCAGCAGCTGTTGAAGCTCCAGACCGAACCCCGCAGTCAGCACCTCGATGTGATCCGCCCACAGCGCGGTGCCGGCCTCCATCGCGATCCCGCGCGCGACCTCCCGCACCTGCTGCTCGTCGCCGTCCAGCAGAAGCACGCGCTGCAGCGGCAAGTTCGCCATCACCGCCGCACCGTCGGTATCCGTGCCGATCGTGGCCAGCCCCGGATAGGGCGCCGGGATCTTGCGGGCCTCGTCCCCATCGAGGAGAGAGACGCGGCCGCCGCGGACCCCCCACCAGCTGTCCGGGCGGCCACTGAACGGGGCCATCGGCTCAGCGTCCGTGTCCTCGGGAAGGATCTCGACGCGGTCGGCCTGGACCCGCGCCGCCCGCACCACGGGCAGCTGGCCGGGGTTGTGGGCGGCCATGGTGCGCAGCGCACGGTCGAGGAGGGCGGCGGAGGCGGGGGAGGAGGTGCGGTCGAGGATCTGCTCGACCGGGGTGATCTCCTCGGGCATGGCGATGCGCTCGCCGGGGCGGCGCTCGCGCTGCTGGCTGCGGCGCCGGAAGGCGATGACGGCGAGCGTGGTGGCGCCGAGCAGTGCGGCGATTCCGCCGACGGCCTGCGTGGCGGAGACGGGCGCCTGCGCCTGGCCGTCGGCATCGGCGGGGGCCGGTGCGTCAGCGGGCGCGCTTGGTGCCGCGGTGGCCGGGGCTGGCTGCTCGGTCGAGGGTGGTGCCGGTTTCGCGGCGGCCGGGGGAGTGGCGGGCGCCGGGCTGGCGGAAGGGGGAGCTGGCTGAGTCGCCGGAGGAAGCGTGGTGGGTGCCTGCGCGGTGGGCGGCGTCGTTGCGGCGGTGTGGCCGGGGATGACGATGATGTCGCCGGGGAACAGCATGTCGGGGTCGGTCAGGTGCCGGCCGCCGGGCTCCACGACGTCCTTCGTCGCCTCCAGCAGCTTCGGGTAGGCGTCGCCGTCGCCGAGCTCCTTCTCGGCGATCTTCGACAGGGTGTCGCCGCGCTCCACGGTGACCGTGTGCTGCCCGGCCACCGGAGCGGCCGCGGTGCCGGGGACGCCCTTGGCGTCGGCCGGCAGCTGCAGCCGCCATCCGGCGCGGACCAGCCCGGCCTCCGTCATCCGGCCGCCGTCCGGCTGCACCCGGTCCTTGTTGAGTTCGAAGATCTCCCCGTACCGCTTCCCGTCGCCGAGATACCGCTCGGCGATGTCCCACAGCGTCTCGTGGTGCGAGCCGGTCGAGGCCTGCACTGTGTACACGGGCCCGGACGCCGCGGCGGTCGGCGCGCTCTGCACGGTGCTCGCCTGCGCGGCCGACCCGGGAACGGCGGCGGCAACCGCGGCCATCCGCTGCACCGGGCCCTGCTGGAGCGGCATCGCGGACGCGGACGCGGCCTGCCCCACCGTCAGCGCCCCAGCGCCGACCAGCAGCATGGTCGTCACCAGCTTCCGCGCCAGCAGCTGACTGGCCCCGGCCGCCGGCAGCCGGACCGACAGGTCCGCACCCGACAGCGCCGCCCGCAGCTCCACCAGCACACAGACCAGGAACTGCGCCCAGAGCAGCCAGACGACGACCGCGAGGACATCGATCAGCGTGCCAGTGCCCACACTCTGCTGGAGGTCGTCCAGGGTCGGCACCGTGTGGGGGAGCGGCCAGCCGATGTAGCGGACCAGCCCGAAGGGGATACCGGCCAGGATGACGGCCAGCAGGACACCAGCGACCAGCGCCCCCAGCACGTCGCCGACGGTGCGTTGGCGGGCGCCGCTCGGCGCCTTGATCCTCGTGTTCGCCATCCCGGACCTTCTCCTCGGTTCTGCGCGTCGCCCGGGTTATCCGGTGACGATCGTCTGGATCTCGCGGACGATCACGTCCTGGGGCACCCCGCTGGTGGTGCCGTCCGGCAGCGGGTTCGCCGGGGCACCGAACGGGTTGCTCGACGGTGTCCAGGTCACCTTCCACGTCACCTGGGCAGTGAGCGGGTAGGTACCGCCCCGGCTGGAGCGTTGGTAGGTGATGTTGCAGCTGGCTACGGAGGAGTCCACCTGGTAGCCGGAGCCGCTCTTGGTGAACGGGTAGGTGCACAGGGCAGGGGAGGCGTCGCTGGTGCCCGCGTCGATCCGCAGCGACACCGGCACCGCGAGCGTGGACGCCGCGATGTGGACGCCCTCGTAGTCGAGGGACGCCGTGACGGACACCGGCTGGATCGGCTCCGCGAAGGTGACGTACGTCGGCAGGTTCACGGTCTGCTTGTCCGGGGCGGGGGAGAGCTTCACACTCGGCGGCGGCAGCTTCGTCGCGCCGTACGCCAGCTTCGACAGCATCAGCGGCGTCACCGCGAGCATCCCGGCCGGCGGGTTGCCCGTGGAAACCCACACGATGCCCGGCTGCTGGGTGCACGTCGCGGTGGTTGGCAGATCCCAGGCCTTCTTGGTCTTCACCATGCCCCACCACCGGCCGTCCTGGCCCCGGTGGAAGTCCTGGTCCGCCTTCAGCGCGTCGTACTCTTTCTGGGCCTCGGCTCCTATGGCTCCGGCCAGGCTGGCGAGGAGCTGCTGGAAGGCGGTATCGAATTCCTCGGGCGTGTACTCGGGCTCGTACCAGCACGCCGGTGGGTCCCAGGAGCCACCGACCGACGTGAGGTGCGTGCCGCCCTGGCCGGCGTCGTTGACCCGGAGCTCGACGTGCGACTCGATCGTGCCGATCGTGGTGCTGCCGCCCCAGCCGGTTCCGAGGTCCGCGTGGGCCGACGGCACGGCGGTGGCCGCCACGACCAGTGCCGCAGCGACCACCCCGAGGGACTTGCTCAGCTTGCGCCCTGGCACCGTGTCGATCCCTTCTCCGCCTGCGTGGACGACACCTGCCACACGCCCTTGTCGGACAGCGTCAGCGCGGTCGTCCAGTCGGTGTAGTCGTTGATGCTCGGGGTGGTCGTCAGGACCTTCCCGCTCGTTTTGTCCTTGGCGTAGGCCTTCGACTGGTCCTCGCAGTACGCGGCAACCACGTGGCTGGAGTCCTTCACATCGACGGCCAGCGCGTAGTAGTGGTCGGCCCCGTTGATGGTCTGGTTGCGGGACTTGAGCTGCGAGACGGCCTGGTTCATGTACGCGCCGGCCGTGCCGGTGTAGGCGTACACCATGGCAGGGCGGTTGATGTCGCCAGTCGCTTCTGCCTCGTTGAAGGCCCGCAGGGCATAGGCGAGACCGTCCGCTGCCTTGTTCTTGGTGGCATCGTCGCCGGTCTTGAAATCGACATTCACCGTGTAGTCGGAAGGCAGGGCGATGGCGGGTGCGCCCGGGGCCTGCGTGGGGGAGGGCGTGGTGGAGGCACTCGCGGTCGGTGCGGTGCTCTGCGCGCCGGTGATGTCGCCGCCGTTCGTGGAGCTGCTGGAGCTACAGGCGGTGGCGCTGGCGAGTACAGCGGCGGCCGCTGCTGCGGTGGTGAGGAGCTTGATGCGCTTAGTGCTGGGCATTCGGAGTTCTCCCGTCCCCTGATGGATCATCAAGGGTCATTGTTCCTGGACGGCTTGTGCGGTGGCTGTGCCCCACACGGTGAGGCTGCCGCTGCGGCTGAGGGCCGACAGGAGCAGGGGCGTGTAGGTGAGGCGGATCCGCACGGTGACCTGGTTGCCGCTGGTGCTCAGGCATCCGGAGGCGTTGATGTCGTCGCCGCTGAACCCGTCCGCGCGGACGAAGTCGCGGACGTTGCCCGCGCAGCCGTCGGCGTCGATGACGACGGTGCCGCCGTTGCGCAGGTCGGCTGCGCTGATGTGGTTGGCGGCGTAGCGGGCGGCTTGTTCGGCGATGTCGGCGGCGCGTTCGCGTTGGTGGATGGCGCGGCCGGTGTCGATGATGAACCCGGCGATGATCATGAAGAGCATGGCGGCGAGGATCAGGGCGATCGCGCCGGATCCACGGTCGGCCGGGGCCCGGCGCAGGCGGGCGAGCAGGGCGGCCATCACTGGACCACCCGCCGATACACATCAAGGGGGGCGGTCGACTGGGCCTGGATGGTGTTGCGGATGTTGACGCCGAGCATGCTGAGCCCTTTGACCTGGCAGCTGAGGGTGATGGTGAACATGCCGCCGGGCTCGAAGCTGCCGCCGGGGGAGACCTGGAGGCGGCCGCCGGAGCAGATCCCGGCGGCGTCCTTGGTCGCGGTGGTGGTGGCGGCGTCGACGGCCGATCCCCAGTCGCGTTGCAGGGCGCCGGCCCGGGCGGCGTCGCGGGCGGTGCCGTCCAGGGACGAGCGGGCCTGGGTGATCTGGCCGAAGGCGACCAGGACGAGGACGAGGAGCATCAGCACCGGGGCGATGATGACGAGTTCGACGGTGGAGATGCCGGCGTCGCCGCGCCGGGGCCGCGAGGTGTCAGCCGGCTCTACCTTCTGAGTCGGGTTGATCGAGCCATTCGTAAGGTTGGGTCGCCCAGGGGCGCTGGGTGTGGCTATCAGCCGGCTGCCGTTTGTGGCTTCTGATGCTTTGCCGCCCGGCGCCCCACGACGACTCGGCCGCCGATTAGGAAGTGCGAACAAGTCGCTGAGTAGAGCAATGCCGGCGAGGTCGTCCGTGGTATGTACTGCACGAACACGCACGTCAGGAGCACGATGAGTCGGATATGGGCGGGGATCGACAGTGGGAAGGGCTACCACCACGGCCTGGCCGTGGACGCCGAAGGCAGGACCCTGCTGTCGCGGCGGGTCGCCAACGACGAGCCCGAGCTGCTGCAGTTGATCGGTGATGTCCTGGCGCTGGCCGACGATGGCCAGGTGACCTGGGCGATCGACATGACCGGCGGTGAGCCGGCCCTGCTGCTGTGCCTGCTGATCAACCATGGCCAGGAGGTCCTCTACCTGCCCGGACGCCTGGTGAACCGAGCCTCCGACGGCTACCGCGGCGAGGGAAAGACCGACGCCCGCGATGCCTACGTGATCGCTGATCAGGCCCGTATGCGCCGCGACCTGCGGCCCATCCGTCCCGGTGACGAGGCCGCGATCGAGCTCAGGCTGCTGACCGGCCGCCGGGCCGACCTGGTCGAGGATCGCACCCGCGCCGTCAACCGCCTGCGCGGCACCCTGCTGAGCATGTTCCCGGCCCTGGAACGGGCCCTGGACCTGACCAACACCGGCCCGCTCATGCTGCTGACTGAGTACCAGACCCCGGCGGCGATCCGCCGCGTCGGCGTCACTCGGCTGACGAAGTGGCTGGCCAACCGCAAGGTCCGCAACGCCAGAGCCCTGGCCGAGGCGGCCGTCCAAGCCGCCCAGCGACAGCACACCGCCATCCCCGGGGAGAAGACCATCGCCCGTCTGGTGCACACCATGGCCGCGGGGGTGATGGCCCTCAACGAGCAGATCACCGAGATGGACAAGCTCATCGAGGGCCGATTTCGCGAACACGAACTCGCTGGGATAGTCGAGAGCGTCCCCGGAATCGGCGTCGTGCTCGGTGCCGAGTTCCTCGCTGCCATCGGCGGCAGCCTGGACGACTTCGCCTCCCCAGATGCCCTCGCAGCGTTCGCTGGCGTCGCCCCCGCACCGAAGGACTCCGGCAAGGTCCACGGCAACCTCCATCGGGTCAGCTACCACCGTGGGCTCCAACGCGTCTTCTACACCTCGGCGTTGGTGAGCATCCGATGGGACCCGAACTCGCGCGCGTTCTACGACCGAAAGCGATCCGAGGGAAAGAAGCACGTCCAGGCAGTGCTGGCCCTGGCCCGCCGACGAGTCAACGTCCTGTGGGCCCTGATCCGTGACCAACGGTGCTACCAAGTCACACCCCCAGTGATCGAGACGGCTTGACAGCCACATTAGGAAGCATCGGGGATGAACCTCTCGATCGGGCCGATGGACCTGGTGGTGACGCGCAGGTGCAGCCACGGGACGACGGGCACGACCGTGGAGGTGACGGTGATGCCGACCTGGTCGCCGTCCTGGATGGGCGTGATGGTGGCGGAGCCGACCAGGGCCGGGCCGAGGGTGTCGATCCGGGTCTGGCTGGTGGATCGGGCGAGGTCGCGCCAGCCGCCGGGGTTGTCGTCGGCGGTGGCGCGGGCCTTGCGCGCGCCGGCCTGTGCGGCCGCCTCGGTGACCTGGGCGGCGAAGAAGTACATGCCGAACTGGACGATGGAGAGCAGCATCAGGAACAGCAGCGGTGTGATGAGCAGGAATTCCACCGCGCTGGCACCCCGGTCGCCGCGCAGCCATGCGCGCAGCTGGGTCTGGAGCTGTTCCATGTGTGATGTCCCCCTTGTCTCCGTCGTCCAGTTCGCAGGGCCCGCCCTTGCAGTGGGGCGGGCCGGTGAGCCTGTGGTTAGTTGCAGCCGCCGTTTTGGGTGGTGTCGGCGCCGGTGATGCAGGTGCTGACGCTGGTCGACTTGGTGGTAACGGCGATCTTGATGGCGAGGATGGCGAGGCCGACGATGACGATCACCCCGGCGGTGATGAAGATGAATTCGACCGCGGTGTAGCCGCCTTCCTGGCGCGCCTTGGCCGCCTCGATGCGGCGCAGCAGTGCGCCGATGGCGCGGTCCTTGAGGGCGGCGACGGCGAGCAGCGCCGTCAGCAGGCGCGCGCCGGCGCCGGTCGTGCCGGTGGGACGGACAGCGATGGTGGACATGCGGTTTTCCCCTCGATCGGTAACAGAAAATCCAGGTGGGACAGGTAGGTCAGAGGGCCATGACGCGGGTCAGGGCCGGGTAGCCGAGGAAGATCAGGAAGCCGAAGCACAGCAGTAGCTGGGCGACGAGCATCGACTGCGACTTCGCTGCGGCTGCGCCTTCCAGGTCGGCGAGTTCGCGCTTGCGCAGGGTTTCGGCGCGGGCCTTGAGCGACTGGCGGATCTTCGCGCCGTCCTCGGCGACCAGGGAGACGGTGGCGGACAGGTCGACCAGTTCGGGCATGCCGACTTCCTGGCCGAGGTGGCCCGGCGCTGCCCAGTACGGCAGACCGGTCAGGCGGGCGGCGTCCAGGGCGCGCCGGATGCGGACCATTGGCCAGCTGTCGGACGCCTCCGCGGTGGATTTCAGGGCCTCCGGCAGGCCGGAGCCGCCCGCGAGGTTGAGGTGGACCAGGGTCAGGTAGGTGGCGACGATCCTCTTGAACTCGGCGCGCTTCTTCTTCGCCTCGGAGCGGACCTCGCTGTCGGGAGCGAAGAAGCAGCCGACGATGAACAGCAGCGACAGCCACAGCGGAGTGAACGGGCTCGACGTGATGCCAGTCATCCACAGCACGGCGGCAAGCAGCGGGCCGAGGAGGAAACCGGCCCCGGCGTAGAGGACCTTCTGCGCCAGGAACGTCTCCGTGGGCTTTTCCAGCAGTGCCAGGTCGGTGCGCAGCGAGGAGAGGGTCCAGCCCTGCGCGGCGTAGAACGCGGCGACCTTCGGCCCGATCCGAGCGAGCGCCCGATCCTGTGCGGTGACCAGGACGGGCGGCGCCTGGACGGTGGGAGTGGAGGAGCGGAGCGCGTCGATGCGGGCCAGGGCGGCGACCGCGCCGACACGCCGCGGAACCAGAGAGGTCACCAGCAGGTACAGGCCAGCGCCGACGGCACCGCCGGCAATCAGCGTGAGGATCACCGGTACACCTCCTGCTGCCGGATGAGGAGCCGATCGGGGGCGGGGACGGTGGACAGGCGGCGCAGCCACACCAGCCCCCCGACGAAGAACGCCATGACCAGGAGCAGGACGCCCTGGCCCTGGAGGGTCTGGTAGGGCTCGACGTAGGCGGGGTTGAACACGGCCATGCCGATCGGAAAGGCGGTGATGACGCCGATGACGATCTGGACGCTGCGGCGGGTGCCGGAGCGCTGGGCGAGGATGCGGCGGCGCATGTCGGCCTCGTCGCGGGCGGTCTCGGCGAGTTCGGAGAGCACGTCGCGAAGGCCTGGGCCGCGTTGGCGTGCGTTGTCTTTCAGCGCGATGATCACCAGGTCGGCGGAGCCGTCGTTGAGGTCGTCGGCGAACGCGTCCAAGGCGACGCCGAGGGAGGTCTTGGCCCGGAGACGGTCGATCAGGGTGAGCAGGTGCGGGCGCAGCGCGGGGTCGGCAGCGCGGGCGGAGGCCTGGACGGCCTGTTCCAGGCCGGCGCCGGCGGACATGGTGTCGCGCAGGCTCTCGGTCCAGGAGGCGAGGGCCTCGATGCGGGCGAGGGCGGCCTTCTCCTCCTTCGCGCCGCCGAACAGCCGGTCCCAGAACAGCACCAGCAGTGCCACGCCGATCGCGGCGACCGGCCAGCGGGTCACCAGCAGCACCAGCACACCGACGCCGCCGGCCACCCAGCCTCGGCGGCGCGCGAACACCACCAACTGCTGCGCTGCGTTCGGACCAGTTCGCTGGCGGCGGGGCCAGCCGATCAGCGAGGCGATCATCAGCGCGAGGCCGCCACCCGCGGTCAGGCCCGCGAGCAGCGCGAGCAGGAGTTGCGGGGTGAGGACGACGTTGCCGCTCATGTCCACACCCCGCTCGGGTAGTAGCCGTGCTCGGCGAGGTCGTCCAGGCAGGTAATCGGGGCGCCGGGCAGCAGCTGCCCGAACGGGTCGAGCCTGAACACCTCGCTGGACAGCACCCGGCCGTCGAAGCCGTTGACTTCGCGGATGCTGACGACCCGCCGGTGGTACTCGCCGCTTTCGCGGTCGCGGACCTGCCGCAGGAAGATCACGAAGTTCACTGCGCCGGCGATCAGCATGTGCGAGGCCTCGATCGGCAGCCGTTCCTGCGCCTGCAGCGCGTAGGTGGCGATCCGGTCGAACACCTCCGCGGAGCCGTTCGCGTGGATCGTTGACAGCGAGCCGTCGTTGCCCTGGCTCATGGCCTGCAGCATGGTGACGATCTCATCGCCCAAGACCTCGCCGACGATCACCCGAGACGGGTTCTGCCGCAGCGAGCGGCGCACCAGCTGCGCCATCGACACGGCGCCCTGGCCCTCGGAGTTCGGCAGGCGCTCCTCCATGACGACGATGTCGGGGTGGAGCTCCTCGAACTCGTCCAGGCCGAGCTCCAGCGCGCGCTCGACGGTGATCAGACGCTCCTCGGGGCCGATCGTGTTCGCCATCGCCCGCAGCAGGGTCGTCTTCCCCGAGTTCGTGGCGCCGGCGATGATGCAGTTCTTCCTCGCCCTGACAGCTGCGCGCAGGAACTGCCCGACCTCGGCGGGCAGCGTGCCGTTGCCCTCCAGGTCCTCCAGGAACACCTTGCCCAGGCGGGCGCGGCGGACGCTGAGGGCCGGTCGGCGCGTGACGCCCATGACCGCCGAGAGACGCGAGCCGTCCGGCAGCCGCAGGTCCAGCTCCGGATTGGCGGTGTCCCACGACCGCGAGCTGAGCCCTGCGGTGGCCGCGAGGGTCTGCACCAGCTCGATCAGGTCCTCGTCGCTGTCCACCAGCGGGGCATGGCGCTCCTTGCGGCCCCCCGCGTAGACCACGAACGTGCGGTCGCCCTGGATGTCGATGTTCTCGATGTCCGGGTGCTCCAGCAGCGGCTGCAGCGGGCCGGCGCCGAACAGCGAGGCGTGCACCGCCTCCGCGAGGACGGCCTCCTCCTCCGCACTCGGCACGCCGAGGCCCGCGGCGGCCTGGGCACGGAAGTGCTCGGTGAGGGTGGTCTGGATGACGGAGCGGGCGTACTGCCGCTCCACGTCGGGTCCCATGGCCGGCCGGCCGAGGAACTCGTCGCTGCGCCGCTGCTCGGCCAGCTGGGAACCGACCTGGCCGCGGAGCTGGCGTACGAGCTGGTGGTCCATCATGAGCGCACCTCCTGCACGTGCTGGGGCCGGTCGGGGATGCCGAGGCGGTAGCGGCCGGCGATGTTGGCGACGGCGTGCCGGGCGGCACGCATCAGCTCGGACTTCTCGACCCTGCCGCCCTTGCGGCCGGCCAGCTGCGCTGCGCCCAAGGCGTCCAGCGGCAGGCAGGTGATGACGGAGGCCGGGAGCTGCTGACGCAGCAGGAGCTGGTTGACGCCAGCGGCGACCTTGACGTGCTCGCGCTTGGGCCCGACGAGCAGGACGGCGATCGGAGGGCCGGCGGCGCCGTTCGGGCTGAGTCGGGCGGCGAGGGCGGCGATGCGCTCGCGCAGCGCGGCGATCTCCTCCGCGGTGGTGCCTGAGATGAGCAGGATCAGCGAGGCCATCGGCAGCATCTCGGCCGGGCCGGACCTGGGGCCGATGCGGCCCATGTCCGCGATCACGTCGGCGTCACCGAGGGCAGCGAGAGCGCGGCCCAGCAGCGGCCACGTGCCCTGCCAGGCGGTCGCCTGCTCCGGCGAGGCCAGGCCGAGCAGGGCTTCCTGGCCGCCGTTCAGCCGCTGGGCGTGCTCCCACACCAGAGCGGGCGGCAGCCCGCGGCGCCCGGCGAGGGCCAGCGACAGCATGCCGATCCGCGGATCCAGCGGCTGCCCGGTGTCGGCGGCGTGCCGGTACACGAGGTCGCCGCCGGCCTCGTCGACCTCGGCGAGCAGGGAGCGCCGCGGCCAGACCGCGGCTATGGCGAGCGCGGCGGTGCTCACCCCGGGGGCGCCCTTGGCGGACGCGACGGCGATCAGTGCCATGATCCGCCCCCTTCTACTTCGGGTCGGCGGAGAGCAGGACCAAGGCGACCTCGCCTGCGGAGGCGGCCTGCGCGACCTGCCCGGCCTTGTCGGCAGGGACGAGGATGCTCAGTGACAGGTTCGAGTTCACCGCGCCGGCCTCCGCCTTGAAGACCTGTCGCACGGTGGCGCTCGCGGTGAGCTCTGTTCCGTCGTTGCCGGTGCCGGCGGCCGCCGTGCCGGTGGGGTTCTTGGCGGCGTCACGGCCGACCCACCACACCCGGACCTTGTCGCCCTCGCGCAGGCCCGGCGGGAACTGCCCGGCCTTCAAGGACAGGCCGACGACCGCCTGGTCGGAGGCGACGGAGCCCTTGTCGGTCAGCATCGGCCCGGTCAGCAGTGTCCCGGCCGGGATCTCGGACGCCGCGAAGTAGCGGGACGCCAGCTGTCCGCGCTGGTCCCAGCGCACGAACGGCACCGCGGTGTCCTTTGCGACCTGGATCTCCTGGATCGCCGAGGACGGGATGCGCTGGCCCGGCGCCACGCGCTGTACCACCTTCACCGCGGCGACCTT
Source organism: Kitasatospora sp. NPDC059571 (assembly GCF_042735675.1). Lineage (NCBI taxonomy): Bacteria > Bacillati > Actinomycetota > Actinomycetes > Kitasatosporales > Streptomycetaceae > Kitasatospora > Kitasatospora sp. NPDC059571. The sequence continues at coordinate 4,848 of NZ_JBHWBW010000074.1, read as the reverse complement.
CTCGCTGGCCTGCTGGACCAGCACGGTCGCCCCAAGGCCGCCCGCCACGATCAGCAGCGCCGCGAACACCGCCATGCCCGTCCGTCGTTCCCGCACCACCACTGGTACCCGCGCGCCCCCTCCTGGGTGCTGCAGTGCACTCCGTGGCGTCGGGGCGCTGCGGGACGGTGCCGGCCCGCTGGAAGTCTGAGTCACGTCTATGCCCCCACCTGCGTTGTGTCTGTCCTGGATGCGATCTGACGAAGCGTCGCCCGATCAGGGTCGATATCGCCCGACCCCCGGAGGGTGGTCCTGCCTGCGGACGCGCCCTGCAGCTGGATCACAGCTGGTCAGTCATTCGCCCGATGCCTGACATGGCAGCATCGCCCCCGTTACCCCCGAGCCCTGTGGCACGCCCCCCGGCGAACCTGGTCACCTATGTGCAGGTATGACCAAATCACTCTGATGACTCGGCGCCTCAGAGCTTTCAAGCAGTCACAATACGAAACTTTCGGCCGCATGTGCATGCTAATTCGGTCACGCCGTGCATGCTCCAGGCATACTCAAGGTGAAAGTGCCATTAGTCGCGGATGTGTCCAGAGGATGGCGTTCGACCAGATTTGCGAGACCTTGCAAGTCGCTGGCCGGCCCGAAGACCACCCGAACGGGGCCTCGTCCGAGGTCCTGACCTGCGCCTTCGGAAGCACCTGCCAGGGGCCGGTCCAGATCGGCCCAGGCCCCGTCGGTGGTCGTCGGCCGGGCGGAACCCCGGCCGACGACAGCGGACGGGGACCGGGTCAGCCCGAACCGTCATCGACATCTCGGGGCAAGTCCGACCGGACGGAAGCCTGCCCACATCTCAAGCCAGGTTGAGTACCGTGTGGGCATGAGCCTCGGCCCTGCTACCTTCGCCCGCCTTCGTGAGATTGCGGACGAGCTGTCGGCGCTGCCGGCCCAAGCCCCGCGTGGAGATCGGCCCTCAAGGACTTGTCATGGGGATGCCGTCCACGACGCCGCACGGCTTCACTGCCATGAACCTTGCGCGGCAGATCATGGCTCAGACCCCGGACATGTATGCCCTGATGGATACGGACATGCAAGATGTGGCGCTCGGGCGCCTGCGGGTGCCGGACGTGATGGCTCTCCCTGAGGACTTGATCGACGAGCAGAGGAGCCCGACGGAATCACGTACCGCAAGACGCGGACCTATGACTACGGACAGGATGTGCCCGTAGGGAGATGGCTGATCGAGACCGGCCGTTTCCCCTGGTGCCGCTGACCCGGCGACCCGCGGCATTTTCGTGTCCGTGGCCGACTGACCCGCCGCCCGTGACGGTAAAGGTGCGGCGCATTCTGGATCACCGCCCCAATACACCACCCTCCGGCGTCCCCCGGTTCCGCTCAAGCTGTGTTGGGCGATCTTCCTCATCGACTACTTGTATGCCGTCCATGGCTGAGGCAAGCGGAGCCGCCTGTGCCTGAGCTGGCACCTGTCCGCTCTCGCAGCAACACCAGGACCCTGCTGTTCCTCCTCGTCCTGCCCCGCGGCGCGACCCTCGCATCGACCACGTCATCACCCAGCGCTCGGCGACGCACGCGCCGGCGCCTACCTCGCCGTCTTCTGGTTGCACCGCATCGCCGTTCCCCGCGGCCTCACCCGCGCCGGCGCAGCCCTCCTCCCCGCTGGACGCGTGGCACCCTCTACACCGGCTGGCTCCTGTCCGTCGTGGCCGTCGCCCCCGCCACCCACCTCGACCAGGCCTCCACGAAGAGCATCGACCTACTGGCCGCCCCCGCCTTTCTCCTGATCATCGCCAGTCCCAGCCTCGCTCCGGCTGCGCCGTCGCCCGTTACGGCCGGCACCAGTGCGCGATCTGGCGCATACCCCGCTGTCTATGGACAGGTGATGAAGCCCTTACGTCGCGCCCTGTTTCACCACGTAGGTTCCCTTGGCGGGGAGGGTGACGACCAGGCCCCTGCCGCGCAACTCCCGCACTGCTCGTCGTGCCGTCAGATAGGCAACCCCGTACTGAGTCGCGAGGTCGCGTTCTGCAGGGAGCATTGCCCCTGGCGCCAGCCGGCCTGAGGCGATCTGCTGGGCGATGTCGTCGGCCACTTGCTGATACACGTATGTGGGCCGGGTCGGGTCGACGATGTGGCTGCGATCTTCGTCCATCCTTCGAGCGTGATGCGACGCACTGCAGTGCGCCTCAGCAGATAGCCGCACACAGCTATGTACTGCTATACATAGCAGTAGCTCCTGAGGGGATAAGTGCACCGGCGTCATAGCGGACGACTGTAAGGAGGCGTGTGAGCAAGAAAAACGCGCGAGCAGTGCGCCATATGGGCAGTTCAGTCGTCTGTCTGCCGTCACAGCTCCTGGGCCTTGGCCGGAGGCTCGTCTTCCATGCAGCCAAACGGAACGGACTCAGAGCGATGACCGAGGCCCTTCTCCCATGTGTCGAGGCGACCGGCCGGGAGGTTTGGATGCCTCACCACGTGCGGTCCGCTGGTGTTGCACGTGCAGAGCTACGGCGTTTTCTTGCCGAGGTAGAGGGCGGCGAATGTTACCAAGAGGCCGGTGAGTTGGCGCTGACTGAGCTGGTCGCCAACGCCGTTCGACATGCACGCTGCCCTGCGGACAAGCAGATCTTGATCCGGTTCGCACTGGTTTCGGGGATGCTGCGGATCGAGGTGCACGACGCCGGGGACCGGCTGCCGGCAGTGCGCACGGCAGATGATCAGGACGAGGGCGGGCGCGGACTGTGGCTGGTACAGCAACTGTCGGTCGACTGGGGGTGGGAGCGTCGCCAGGGTAGCGCCGACAAGTCGGTGTGGTGCCTCGTGGCGCGGGCTGATTGCAGCGGCGAGGCAGAAGAGCATGATCGGACGAAAGAGGAGATTTGCGTGATCGCTGGCCGGGGCGCTACGGGGATCACCGGGTGGGACGGGCCCGTGGTCGTTGAGATCGAGGATGTGACCGCTCCGGCGACGTTCAACCGGCTGCCCGACGCCGTGGCAGCGGCCTGGAACGCTGTACGCAGACTTCCGATGACGACTGTGCAGTACGAGGCGTACAGGTACTTTCTCACTCGTGCCGATGCGGTCGAGAGGGTCGGCGAGTTCATCCGGCGTGACGGTGAACTCAACCTCTCGCTCAGGATGGATGGCCGGTTGCACTGCTTGCGGATGTGGCCGTCCGCCTCAGGATGAGACGAGTGTCGCTCGGAGGGACGGCCGGGCAAACCGGCCGTCTTCGAGCATTGGATGCCCTGCGATTGCCTGGTGAGGCGATCTTGCGGCGAGAGCCGGACCCATCCGTACGGCAGGTTTCAGCACGGGCCTGAAAGGCTTGAGACTGAAGCGGCCGAGGCGAGATCGGCCAGGCCGCGCTGCGATACGCCCAGAGCCTATCGATCGGGTCTGGTGCCGCTCGGAAGGGCTGGCTGGCTGGAAGGTGAGCCAGAACCAGCGCGAGCAGTGATCGGGACTGGTCCGTTCCTCTGTCCGCCTTTGCCGTACGAGGGGTGATCGACCTGCTGGGGGCGGCCGAGGGGGCACGCGAATCTCAACGAGGTCGGGCGCGGAACCTCACTCGGAGTCCTCGCCCGATGACATACGAGCCTCGACATCCTGCGCCCACTGCTGTGCCCATGCCCTCAGGCTCTCGATCTCGCTGGTGCCAAGCCCGTAGGCGGCAAATTCTTCATCTGCGTACCACTGCGCGCCAGTGAGACGGTTGTGCAGGTCCTCGAGGTTGAACTCGTCGCGGCCATGGCGTCGGCCGAGCCGCTCCAGCTCCTGAGTGGTTCGCAGCCGGGATGCTGCTTGAACGTCGATCAGGTCTCGGACGGCTCCGCGGCCGGCGAGTGCGCGCATTTTGGTGCCGATGACGTCGTCCAGCGCAAGGACCGGGCCGTAGGCCGTCTGCCGAGGCGGCTCCCAGAAGTTCTCTTTGAGAACATCCACTTCGCATTCACCACCAGCCTGGTCGCGGACAAGGAGACGGGCCGAGAGCGGGTCGACACTCACCACCGTCACCAGCCAGTCCGGTTCTCGAGGCTCTCTGCGAGATTGTGGGCGATGCTGTCATCGGCGCAGGGTTCTCTGTGGCGACATCCAGGTCCTGGCTGAGCCGCTGGACCAGGCCGTGGGCCTGGACCGCATAACCACCGGTGATCACGAGGGGGGTAGTGCGTGCCGATGGCCAGTACGTCGCTCAGCAGGCGGCGGTGCAGTTCGGTCAGCCTCACGCGGCAGCCGAGTGTCCGGAGAACAGGTTCGGGAACGCTCCTTCCCAGGCGTCGCGGACGTACCGGCTGACCAGGTTCCGGAGAATGGGCCACTGTGCGCGTAGAAGGTCGCGGTTCAGGTATGCGATCACATCGTCGCGCTGACCTTCGCCCAGGACCTGCCGGTAGAGACTCATGCGCAGCCGCGGGTTACCGAGGTCGAAGGCGCGGAGGCCTGACCAGGCCACGAGGAGGGGGAGCTCGACCTCTCCGCTGGCTGGGCCGTGCAGATCCGTGAGCGAGGAGGGCAGCCTGCCCGTGTACCGCGCGCGCAGCACATCCCCTGCGGATGAACCTGCGGAGGGAGAGGTCATGGGTGCCATGCCGATGATTATCTCCCACTGTGAGCCCTGAGGTTGGCGGATATCCCTGTTTGGGCGCGCGTGTGGGACTGCGTCGTTGTGGCCACGCGCGCTGCAGCCCGAACCGGCTGACGCCAGCAGCCAAGGCAGTCCTCACCCCGGAGAGGCAACGCTGAAAAGGCTCAGTGAACCTCTTTCATCCTGAGTTTTCGCAGGTGAGGAGGGTGTGGACGGCGGCGACGGTGCGGCTGATGCGGTTGGTTGAGCAGCGGGCT
>NZ_JBHWBW010000073.1:0-23446 GCF_042735675.1 Kitasatospora sp. NPDC059571 | reverse complement strand
GAACGGGGAACCGGTCGCGGCCCCGCGCGGCCCCGCCCACCCTCTGCGCCACCCGGATCACCGGCTGGGGCATCCTCTCCTGCGCCTTCCCCGTCCTCACCCCGCACATCCGGGCGCCGAGACCGACAGGAACGGCTCCGGTGCTCTCCTCGCCGCCGGGGCCGGCCGCGGCGGTCTCCAGTGGCGCCGTGCGCGGGCGCGGCTGCCGGCAGGCCGGGGGAGCGGGTCAGTCGAGGGTGACGACCATCTTTCCCAAGGCGCGCCCGGCCTCCATCACCCGATGGGCCTCGACGATCTCGTCGAACCGGAAGATCCGGGTGGGGCGGGCCCGAAGGGTGCCGGCCTCGACCTGGGCGTAGATCTCGTCCAGCGGGACGTCCGTGAGGGGGAAGGCGGGGGTTCCCAGGACGAAGGCGCTGCCGAAGAAACTGAGTTGGACGCCGCTGGGCAGATCGGCGATCGGGTCGAAGTGTGCCACCGGTTCGAATCCGCCGAGGAAGCCGACCTGGCAGACCCGACCACGCGGTCCGACCGTGGCCAGGGAGTCACGAAGCACCGTGTTGCCGACGATGTCGAGCAGCGCGCCGACGGCGAGCCCCCGCCGTCCGACCTCCGCGGCCAGCTGCCCGTCGTCGATGAGCACGTCGGACGCCCCGAGTTCCTTGAGCAGGGCCGCGTTTGCCGGGTTCCGGGTGGTCGCGAGCACCGTTGCGCCGTGGTGGACGGCCAGATTGACGGCTGCCTGCCCGAGGGAGGAGGTCGCGCCCCTGACCAGAAGTGTGTCCCCGGCCTTGAGCGCGAGGTTGCCGTGCAAGGCGCTGTACGCCGTGGCGTACACCTCGGGTACCGCGGCCAGGTCGGCCCAGGGCAGGTCGGAGTTCACGGGCACCACGTTGGTCGCGGGCACGGTCACCAGTTCCGCATAGCTGCCGTTGCGGGTCCGTCCCATGCCGCCGAGGATCGCCACCACCTTCGTGCCGAGGGGGAGTTCGCCCGATGGGTCGGCCTCGACGAGGCCGGCGCACTCGATCCCCGGGACGGCGGCCACCCGGCCCCAGGCGCCGCTGCGCATGTACGCCTCGGCGTGGTTGAGGCCGATCGCCTTGACCCTGATCAGGACCTCGCCGGTGGCGGCCACCGGGTCGGGCACGTCGGTGACCGTGAGCACCTCGGGGCCGCCGTGAGCGGATATGACAATGGCCTTCATGTCTGAACCTCGTTCTTGAGTGGTCATTCAACTATTGGACCGACGAAAGGGCCACCGCACACACGGTGGCCCGAAATGCCGCGCCGTCAGGAGAGCGCGGCGAAGGCGTTGTCGACGATGGCCCGCAGGACCGCCTCGTCGGGATTGGCCTTCCCGACGACCATGAGCCCCTGGCAGGTTGCGACGAGCAGCTTGGCGCTGCCGCCCGGGTCCAGCGAGTCCCGCACCTCGCCCCGGCGGACGGCATTCCCGAGGGCATGGGTCATGCACCGCTCCAGGCGCGCCAGGTGGCCGCGCACGACGGCCGCCGCCGCGTCGTCCTCGGCGGCCTTCTCGATCGCCGTATTGACCAGGAGGCATCCCTGGCGCCCTTCGGGGCTGAGCAGGTCGCGCACCAGTCCGTCGAAGTAGCCGCGAACCTCCGCCACCGACGCGCCCGATGCCTCCAGTTCCCCCAGCTTCTGGGGCACGATCAGCTTCGAGTAGCGCTCCAGCGACTTCACGAAGAGCGCGTGCTTACCCCCGGGGAACGCGCTGTAGATGCTGCCGGGCTTCACACCCGTGGCCTTCACCAGATCCTCGATGGAGGTCGCCCGGTAACCGCGCTCCCAGAACCGCAGCATCGCCTGGTTCAGGACGGTCTCGGGGTCGAACTCGCGCGGTCTGGGCATGGAAGAAATATACATGAGTGACCATTCAAGAACAACGGCCCGGGCCGGCCCTCGGTCGGCACCCCTTGCCGGAACCGGCGCGCCCGGCGACGCGGCCCGCCTGCCGGCGGGGAGCGGGGGCCGGTTCCGGGAATCGGGCCCGGACTGCACCGTCGGCCCCTCGGCGAGGTGTTCGCCCTCATGGACAGCTCCGCAGGCTCCCGGTCCGCCGCCGATATCGCGGCACCCCCCGAACGCGGGCCGAACCGTCGACACCACACGCTTCCCCGCCGAACACCGGGCGCTGCCCGCCGACCCGCCCAAGTCCCCGGACAGAAGGCAGGCCTGAGGCATTGATGGCCGTTCGACGGTGTGCGGCCCGACCGGCTCGTGGTAGCGTCTGGGCCGCCGTGCACGACCGCGCACTCGAGGAGGTGAGACCGATCAACACTGTGACAGGTCGGGCCTCCCTTCCCCGCATGGCCTAGGGACGCCCGCTGAAGGCATCCCGAAAGGCCCGCACGCTATGCGCTTCACTTCTGACTCGGCATCCCACGGTGTCCGCGAGCAACTCTTCGAACTGGGCGACGTGCCCGGTGTGGTGTGGACCCCGGACGGTGCAGGCGGCACCCGCCCCCTGATCGTGATGGGACACGGCGGCGGCCGGCACAAGAAGGATCCGGAGCTTGAGACGCGGGCACGCCGCCTCGTCGCCGAGTGCGGCTTCGCCGTCGTCGCCGTCGACGTGCCCGGCCACGGCGACCGCCCGGTGGACGAGGAGCTCAACCGGATCGCCGACGAGAACCGGGCCCGCGTCGAGGCCGGGGAGGACATCGCCGTGCTGATCGCCGAGTTCCAGGCGATGGTGGCACGCCGGACCGTTCCGGAGTGGCGGTCGACGGTGGATGCGCTCCAGCGGCTCGAGCACGTCGGCGCCTGCCCGGTCGGCTACTGGGGGATCTCACTGGGCTGCGGGCTCGGTGTCCCGTTCGTCGCCGCCGAGCCCCGCGTCCGCGCGGCGGTCCTGGGCCTGGGCGGGGTGACGGCCAAGGCACAGGACGCCGCGAGGATCACCGTCCCGCTCCAGTTCCTCCTCCAGTGGGACGACGAACGGGTGCCGCGCTCCCGTGCGCTGGCCCTGTTCGACGCCTTCGGCTCAGCCGAGAAGACCCTGCACGTCAACCCCGGCCGGCACGCCGAAATCCCGGACTTCGAGGACGACAGCATGCTGCGCTTCTTCGCCCGCCACCTCCACTGACCGCCGGTCCGGACCGAAGCCCGCCGACCGGCTCGCACTCCTGGTCGGCGGGCACGACCGGTGCCGGTGGACCACGGCTGCCACGAACACGTGCCGCGCTGGGCGTGGCGCCGTGTCCGGCCTCGCCGTAGCCGTCGCCCACCGCCCGGACGACGCCACCACCTCCGTCGACCGCTCCCCGGACGGCCTGATGGACATCAACCGCTGCCCGGCCGCCGTCCGGCAGCAGCCGCGGCCCGCTGCCGGCGGAGCCGAGCCCGTCGGGATGGGGCGGCTCGGCTCCACCGACCCACGCAGGCATGTTCGGCCGCGCGCCCCGGCTGAACGGGCTCGGGCGTGCGGGCGGAGCGTCGGACGGGCGCATCGGCCGTGCGAGTGGATGCGCGCCGCCCGCTCTGCAGGACGGTCGCTGCAGCCTCCACCCCGGACCGGACGGAAGCCCGCCGCATCCGGCTGCGTTCCACCCAGCCGCGTCCCACTCTCTCGATCGCCGACGGCCTCGAACGCCGGCGGACCGGGGCCGGGCGCGGAGTACGGATCCGGACCCGGCCAGGGCGGAGCGCTGCGTGAACCGACACTCCTCGGACCGGGAAGGAGCCGCCCCTGTGACTGGCGGAATCTTGACGACCTCAGGCGTTCACGCCACTCGTGGGGCGGGGCCGGGAATCGGAGGATGGAGCCGTCGCCGACCGGGGAACCCCGGCACGGCCCACCGGCCCCCGTCCCGACCACCAAGAACGCGAGGCACCCCCTTGTCTGCCACACCCTCCGCCGAGATCACCAGCGCAGTCCTGAGCGTGCCGGCCGCCGTCCCGGCCGTGGCCGCCGCGCACTACGCCGCCCGCCTCGCCTTCGAGGCGGACGTCTCCGACGTCCACGCCGACCTGGCCTCGGGCGCACCCGGCATCGTGGTGGTCGACACCCGCAGCAGCGCCGCCTGGGACCAGGGCCGCATCCCCGGAGCCGTTCACATCCCCACCGCGCAGATCGCCGACCTGGCACCGCGGCTGATCGACCGGCCCGCGACCGTGGTCACCTACTGCTGGGGCCCCGGCTGCAACGGCGCGACACGCGCGGCGCTGGCCTTCGCCCGCCTCGGCTACCAGGTCAAGGAAATGCTCGGCGGCTTCGAGTACTGGGCACGCGAGGGCTTCGCCTACGACTCCGCCACCGGTACCCGGCAGCGCCCCCTCGACGACCTGACCGCCCCGCGCTCGGGCATCGCCTGCGCATGCTGAAGGACACCGCGCGGCCGGGCGGCGCGATCCGCCCGGCCACCGCGGCCGACCTGCCGGCGGTGGCCCGCCTGTGCACCGCCCACGCCGCCTACGAACGCGCCGACCCGCCACCCGCCGATCTCGCCACCCGACTGGAACCCGTGCTTTTCTCGGCACGGCCGAGAGCGTGGTGTCTCGTGGTCGAGCTCGGGGACGAACTGATCGGCTACGCCAGCTACTCCCGGGAGTTCTCCACCTGGCAGGCAGCCGACCACATCCACCTGGACTGCCTGTTCGTCACCGAACCGCACCGGGGCCAGGGCTGGGGGCACGCCCTGCTCGACGCCGTGAAGGACGCGGCAGCAGCCCGCCGCGCCGCACACGTGCAGTGGCAGACACCCGACTGGAACACCGGCGCCATCCGCTTCCACCACCGCGCGGGGGCGCGATCCCGACCGAAGGTCAGATTCTCACTCCCCGTCGGCCCGCCGGAGGACCCGCCCCGCCCGCCTGTGGATGGTCACGTGGGCGCGGCCGGCGGCCGGGCGCCCCTGCACGGCGAGGCCGGCCCGGGCGCCGGTCGTCACGGCACGCACCTCCGGTGAAGTCCGCGCCCAGTACACCTGGATCCTGGCGCTCTGCGCGCCACCCCAGGTCTGCCCGGCGTACTGGTAGTTGGTCTGCACGACGCAGGTGCCGTATCCCGGTGAGCAGTGGACGCAGGCGGCACCGCCCGCGTCCAAGCCGTTCACCGCGGCCCTCGGAGTGGCCCATCACCCCGAGACCGGCCATGGCCGGTGCCCGACCCGGCCCGGCGAAAAGCCGTCCGGTAGTCACGGGGCCCGCGCCCGGTGTGGCGGGCGAAGAGCGCGCCGAACGCCCCGGGGTCGCCGTAGCCGACATCGGCGGCGATGGCGGCGACCGTACGGTCGGTGCTCTCCAGCAGGTGGCGCGCCCGACGCACCCGGGCCGTGTGCAGATAGGCCAGCGGGCTCTGGCCGGCCTCGGCGCCGAAGCGCCGCAGCAGGGTCCGCGGACTCACCCCGAATTCCGTCGCCAGCGCCGCCAGGTCGTACCGCTCCCCGAGCTGCTGGTCCAACCGCCGCTTCACGGCACACGAGAACGCCGCCCCCACGGTCGGCAGCAGCGCCGGATCGACATAGGGCGCCTGGGACGAGCGGGCGTCGTCGACCAGTGCGATGCGCGCCGTCCTGCGGGCGACGCCCGGACCGTCGTGCTCGCGCACCAACCGGAGGGCGAAGTCGTACATCGCACTGAACGCGGCGGTCGTGGTGACCCCGCGATCGGTGACCACGAGACGCTCCGGACGCAGGTCCACCAGCGGGTAGCGGCCGGCCAGCCGGTCCGCGAACAGCCAGGACGTCGTCGCCTCACGCCCGTCCAGCAGACCGGCCTCCGCCAGGAGGAAGGCCCCCACACAGATCGACACGACCGCCACACCCGCACCCGCCTGTTCCCCGACCACCGCGAGCTCGGGCCCCAGCCCCGCCAGGACCGCCGCCGGATCGTCGGCGGGGGAGAGCACGAAGCCGGGCACGACCAGGACGTCGACCGGCCGCAGCGCCGACACGTCCAGAGCCCTCCCGCCCGCGGCGGTGACCCGCCGGCGCGGCGAGAGGACGGACACCTCGTACGGTGCGCGCACCGCGCCGCCGGCCGCGGCGACCTGATCGGCCATCAGCAGCAGGTCGGGAACACCGAAGACCTCCGAGGCGAAGCACCCCGGATAGGCCAGCACACCCACTCGCAACCCCGCCACCACGCCCCCCGAACCGATCCGACCCTGTGGCGGGATCACCCCGAAACCCGGCGATCCCGCCGATTCCGGCGCCGGCCAGTCTCCCGCCACAATCCTGCCCATGACAACCACCACGCCCCGCCGCGGCGACCCCCTCGACGACTTCACCCGCCGCACGATCGACGTCGACGGCACGCACAAGACCGTGTACGTCACCGGGACCGGCCCGGCCGTCGTCCTGATGCCCGAGATGCCGGGCATCAGCCCCGACGTCGCCCGCCTCGCACGCTGGATCCGCGACGCCGGCTTCACCGTCTACCTCCCCTCGCTCTTCGGCACCGACGGCGCCCGGGCCACCACCGAAGCAGGCAGGGACGTCATGCGCCGGGCGTGCGTCAGCGCCGAGTTCCGCGCCTTCGCCGGCGGCGGCACCAGCCCGGTCACCGGCTGGCTGCGAGGACTGGCCAGAACCGCCCACGCCGAGTGCTGGGGACCCGGCATCGGCGCCATCGGCCTCTGCTTCACCGGCAACTTCGCCCTGACCATGGCGCTCGAACCCGCCGTGATCGCCCCTGTGGTCAACCACCCCTCCCTCCCCCTGGACGACCCCGCCGCACTCGAACTCAGCGCACAGGACGCCGCCGCCCTGGCCGACCGCATCCACCGCGACAACCTGACCGTCCTCGCCTACCGCTTCCAGGGGGACACCTGGTGCACCGGCCGGCGCTTCGCCGCCTACCGGGCCCTGCTCGGCGACGCCTTCGACGGCCGGGAACTGCCTGCGACAGCGGCCAACCCCGACCCGCCGCCCTTCTTCCGCGACCTGGTCGGCTGCGCCCACAGCGTGGTCACCGCCCACCTCGTCGACCGGAGCGGCCACCCGACGGTGCGCGCCCGCGACGAGATCCTCGACTTCCTCACCGCCCGACTCGCCCCCGATGCCTGAGCCCGGCGAACGGGATCCCGAACCGGTCAGGATTGGAGAAGCCCCGGTGCCCCTGCACCTTCTAGCGTGATGGGCATGGCACACACCACCTCCACCGCAGCCGGCACCTCCCTCGCGTCCGTCACCGTCGAGGTGACCGACCTCGAAACCGCCCGCCGCTTCGCCGAGCGCCTGGGCGTCGACACCTACATCCGGCTGCGGGCGTGCGACACCCCCTCGACCGGATTCCGCGGCTTCACCCTGGCCCTCACCGTGTCCGGGCCGGCCACCGTCGACGCCTTCGTCGGCGCCGCCGTGGACGCCGGCGCCACCGTGCTCAAGCCCGCCGCCAAGTCACTGTGGGGCTACGGCGGCGTCGTCCAGGCCCCGGACGGAACGATCTGGAAGATCGCGACCTCGGCGAAGAAGGACACCGGCCCCGCCACCCGTTCGATCGACGACATCGTCCTCCTGCTCGGCGTCGAGGACGTGAAGGCCACCAAGCAGTTCTACGTCGACCGGGGCCTGACCGTGGCCAAGAGCTTCGGCGGCAAGTACACCGAGTTCGCCCCCGGACACGCCGGCCCCGTCAAGCTCGCCCTCTACAAGCGCCGGGCCCTCGCCAAGGACCTCGGCGTCCCCGCCGACGGCACCGGCTCCCACCGCATCGTCCTCGGCAGCACCACCGACGCCTTCACCGACCCGGACGGCTTCTCCTGGGAGACCACCGCACCGCCCGCCCCGACGCTCTCCTGACCATGGTGCTCGGCGCCACGGCAGGCACGGGACGACCGCGCCTGCCGCCGGCGCGTTCCGAGCACGGTCGGTGCGTGTGGCCGGCGGACGGCGCCGCCCCGACCTTTGGGCGATCTTCGCGGGTGATATCCGCACTACCGCATCAGCCGCAGCCGGCGGGCGCTGCTCGCAGCCGACCCCACACCTGCCCGAGCGCCGTGTCGGATGCCAACAGGCCGGCACGGCACCAGGCCTACGGACCCACCGACCGCAACGACGACGATCTGATCGCCCGCCGGATCCCGGCCCGGCCCCCGGGGGGTGGGGCCGACGGCCGGCCAGGACGGTCCCACGCCCGGTGACCCCCGTGCAGCGGGCGCACGTCCGTCCTCGCCGGGCCGTCAGTCACGCATGGCGGTGCTCCACGTGCTGGGGTCCGCGCCGTAGAGGGTGATCCTGTCCAGCAGGCCCTGCGCGCCGCCGGCCGCGTCGAAGACGTGTTCCCCGCTCCCCAGCGCCGCGAGGCAGGCCTTCACGCCCCGCTCGGACTTGCACGTCTTCGGCTGCGGCGTGCGCGGCTTTCCGTCCGGCCCGGTCTGCACCGGCTCCGGGACATCGGGCCCGACCGTGACACCGATGAATTCGTCGCCCGGCCCCCCGACGCTCATGTCCAGCTTGAAACCGCCGCTGCCGTCGCGCGACTGCCGGAGCGTCACCGAGTTCACCGTGTACCCCCTCGGCATGTCGCCGATCCGCAGCGGCAGCGGCACCTGCCAGTGGCCCACGACCACGCCGGCCGCCACCTTCAACGGCACCCGCTGCCTGTCCGCACCCGAGAGGTACCCGGAGCCGAGCTCCGCCCACCGGCCCCCCTCCGTCTTCCACCGCAGGGTGTTCATGGTCTTCGCGTCGTTCGGATCGCTCGCGGTGATCCAGTACGCCTCCCGCCCGTTCACCGGCGGGGCATCGACGCGGATCGCGTGGTTCCCCGGCTTGTAGCCCGGCAGATTGGGCTTCCCGTCGGCCAGGGCCGGCAGCTCGGGCGTCACCCCCGCCGGGAAGACCTTCAGAGAGAAGGAGGGAGTCGGGAACGTCCCCGTGTCCCCCTGCGCGTTCGCCCACTCGCCCCCGGCCTCCCTCGTATAGCTGACCGTCTTGATCGAATCCGGAAGCCAGCCGAAACGCCCGTCGGAGATCAGCGGATCGGTGCCGGTCACCGGGGCGGGCGTACTGGTCTCGGACGGCGCGGCGCCGGACCCGCCCGTCGGCGGAATCGGATTCCACGTGTGCACCCCGCTCGGCGACGGGGACACCGATGTGGTCGGCTGCACGGCGGGCCCCGCCGCGCCGCCACTGCCGGGCAGCACCGCAGCCAGCGCGACGAAACAGACCACCACCGCGGTCGCCGCCGTCAGCACCGCCACCCGCCGCCGCACCAGCCGGCCCCGGCCGCGCCGCAGCGCCCCGTGGACGTCGACGCCGCTCGGTGGGGCGGACCCCTCGGCCAGCGCCGAGAGCTCCTCGGCCAGCCTCGTCTCCTCGCTCACACCCTGCTCCCCTCGACCGATCGATCAACGAACGAACGCCTGAGTGCGTCCAAGCCGCGCGAACTCTGACTCTTCACATTGCCGGCGGAACACCCCAGGACATCAGCGGCCTGCTCGACCGAGAGATCGCAGTAGTAGCGCAGCACCACCGCCGCCCGCTGCCGCGGCGGCAGCGCGGCCAAGGCCTGCCGCAGGTCGAGCGAGACGTCCACATCCGTCCACGCCGCAGCCTCCTCCGGCGCCGTCACACCCGTACGCGTCCGCCGCCACCACGAGGTCCGCTGCTCCGCCAGGAAGGTGTTGACCAACACCGTCCGGGCATAGCCGTCCCGGTTCTCCACCCGCCCCGCCCGGGACCAGTTCACGTAGAGCTTGGTGATGCTCTCCTGGACGAGGTCGTCGGCCCGATCCCAGTCGCCGCAGAGCAGATATGCGACCTTGCGCAACCACCCGGCCCGGGACATCGCATACTCGGTGAACTCGGCGTCGCGTGAACGTGCCGCACGTCGCACCACCAGGCCCCCCTCCCTCCCTTTCACGGGCACCGCCGAACTGCGCTGCCCGGATCTCTAATGCCGACCGCCACGCAAAGGGTTGCACCACCACCGGGCGGGCCCGACCCACGCCGCTGGACGACGGGGTGCTGCACCGGCCCGAGGGATTGCGGCCGAACCTGCTGTTCGCCGATCGCGGCCACCAGGTCAACGCGCCCCGCATCGAGCAGGCCGTCCGCAAGGCGGCGAGGCGAGGCCGGCCCCGGCCGCGTCACTCCGCACCAACTACGGCACACGCCGGCCATGCAGGCGATCAACCGCGGCATGTCCCTGGAGGCGATCGCCGCTCTGCTCGGTCACCGATCGCTGTCCGTGACGCGTGTTGACGCGCGGATCGCCGACCGGCCGGCGACGGGCTTCTGACCCGGCTCGACGAACAGGCCCGGTGACTGTCAGTCAGCCGCGGGACGCCAGAACCCCGTGTTCCGATAACGGCACCAGTACAGGACAGTGCGATCGTCCGGCCACGGGGCCGGCTGAACCTTTCTCGGCTCGAAGCGTCGCGCTCGGGGTCGACGGGGCGCCGGCTCGAAGGTTTCGACTGCTGTCCATGCTGTCCAGGAGAGGTGCGCATGCACGAATCCACGACATGCAAAAAACTCCATTTGAAAAATTCTTCATGTTCATACATCATGGATTGCTGTTGGATCGGCACAGGTGGATGCGGTCGGCTCGCGTCGACGCCAGGGAGGGACGGCAGTGACCGAGGTGTTCGACGAGGAGCTGCGCGAGCAGCTCACCCAGGCCCGGCAGGCGCGGTGGGAGGCGGAGGCCGCCGGGGACGATGCCGGGGCACAGGCCTATGCCGGGCGGGTCGCCGGACTGCTGCGCATCGCGGCGCGCCACGGCATCGAACTTCCGCACGGCGCGGAGGAACGCGAAGGAGGGAACTGAGTATGGCCGTCCCGCTCTACCAGGCGAAGGCGGAGCTCTTCCGCACCCTCGGCCATCCGGTGCGCATCCGTGTCCTGGAGCTCCTCCAGGATGCGCCGATGCCGGTCCGCGAGCTGTTGGCGGCCATCGACATCGAGGCCTCCAGCCTCTCCCAGCAACTCGCCGTCCTGCGCCGCACCAATCTGGTGACCGCCACCCGCGAGGGCAACACCGTGATCTATGTGCTCAGCAGCCCGGACGTCGCCGGACTCCTGGTGACGGCCCGCCGCATCCTCAGCGGCATGATCAGCGAGCAGGGCCAGCTCCTGGAGGAGCTGCGAGCCACCACCCGAGAGGCCACGGCGTGAACGCCGTCCACGCGGCCGCCGCGCGGCTGCGCTCCATCCTGCCGAACCGTCAGATCCTGGCCACCATGGGCCGCTCTCCGCGCAAGGACCTGCTCGCGGGTCTGACCGTTGCGATCGTCGCGCTTCCCCTCGCGCTCGGGTTCGGCATCTCCTCGGGTGCCGGCGCGGAGGCCGGCCTCGCCACGGCCGTCGTCGCCGGCGCGCTGGCCGCGGTCTTCGGCGGCTCCAACCTGCAGGTCTCCGGCCCGACCGGAGCGATGACGGTGGTCCTGGTGCCCATCGTCCACCGCTACGGGAGCAGCGGTGTGCTGGCGGTCGGCCTGCTGGCAGGCGTCATCCTCGTCGCTCTGGCGCTGGCCCGGGCGGGACGTTGGATGGCCTATGTACCCGTACCGGTGGTCGAGGGCTTCACCGTCGGCATTGCGGCAGTCATCGGCCTCCAGCAGGTTCCCGGCGCTCTGGGTGTCAGGACACCGGGGGGCGACAACCCGGCCGTCGTCGCGGCCGAGGCCGTTGCCGACTTCGCCGCGCACCCGCACATGGCCGCCCTCGCCCTTGCTGCCGGGGTCGCCACCGTGATGCTGCTGGGCGTCCGCCGGCGTCCGGGGATCCCGTTCTCCCTGCTCGCGGTCATCGCCGCCACTGCCGTCGCGCAGCTGGCCCACCTGCCGGTCGCCACCATCGGGCACCTGCCCGCGGGCCTGCCCGCACCGTCGCTCTCATTCCTCCACGCCTCCGCCGTGCCCGCGCTGCTGCCCTCCGCGCTCGCGGTTGCGGCTCTCGCCGCGCTGGAGTCGCTGATGTCCGCGACCGCCGCCGACGCGATGAGCGTCAGCGAACGCCACGACAGCGACCGCGAACTGTTCGGCCAGGGCCTGGCCAACCTCGTCGCCCCACTGTTCGGGGGCGTCGCCGCCACCGGTGCCATCGCCCGCACCGCCGTCAACGTCCGCTCCGGCGCAGCCTCCCGGCTCTCCGCCCTGGTCCACGCCGCCGTCCTCGCCGTCATCGTCTTCGCCGCCGCACCGCTGGTCGCGGGCATCCCGCTCGCCGCTCTCGCCGGCGTGCTGATCGCCACCGCCGTGCGCATGGTCGAGGTCGGCTCGCTGCGCGCACTCGCCCGCACCGGGCGCGGCGAGGCCGCGGTCATGCTCGTCACGGCAGCCACCACGCTCGCCTTCGACCTGGTCACCGCCGTCGTGGTCGGCCTGCTCGTCTCCGGGGCACTCGCGCTGCGCTCGGTCGCGAAGGCCGCCCGCCTCGAGCAGGTGCCACTGCACGCGGACCTCCCGCCCGCCGACCACCACGAGGAGGAGCAGGCGCTGCTCGCCGACCACATCGCGGCGTACAGGATCGACGGTCCACTGCTGTTCGCCGCCGCGCACCGCTTCCTGCTGGAACTCACCGAGTCCGCCGAGGTCAAGGTCGCGATCCTGCGCATGTCCCGGGTCAGCGCGATCGACGCGAGCGGCGCGACCGTCCTGGGCGACGCCATCACCAAGCTGCAGCGGCGCGGCACCCTCGTCCTGGTCTCCGGCATCCGCGAGGAGCACCACCGCCCCCTCGACGCGCTCGGCATCCTGGATGGGCTCCGGGCCGAGGGGCACGTCTTCGCGACGACCCCGGACGCGATCGCCTACGCCCGCACCCACCTGCACGGCCACATCGGCCCGGTGGGCCGCCCCTCGGCTGCCGTGACCACTGCAGGGGTGTCCAGTTGACCGCCGCCACCGGGTGTGCGCGATGATCCGCCGCTGGCGCGGCCGAGGCCACCGCAACGGCCCCACCCCGCCCCCGGCCGAGCCCGCCGACCGGGGCCGGGCGTACCGCATGAGCCTGACCAGCCTGCCATCGGGCATCCGGCTGGCCCGCCGCATCACCGTCACCGTCCTGACCACCTGGGGCATACCGCCAAGCACGACCGTCCACGACGCCGCCGTACTCGCCGTCACCGAACTGGTCACCAACACGGTCCGGCACGCTGCGCCGCGTTCCGCGTCCTTCGAACTGCTGCTGGCCGCCGACGACGTGCTCGACGTCGCCGTGCGGGACAGCCATCCGGGACTGGTCGACCTCCCCGCGCCCGAGGCCGGGGGAGGGCTGGCCGTGCTCGCCGACCTCGCCCGTCACTTCGGCGGCGCTCTCACCATCGAACCCGACCCCGACGGCGGCAAGACGATCCACGTCCTGCTGCCCCTGCCCCAGCCCGCTGCCGGCCGGAATTGAGCCCCATGCGCTTCACCATCACCCCCTTCGACGACCACGGCACCCCGGGCATCCCCGACCTCGTCGACCTGCCCACCCTCAAGGGCGCCCTCGCCGAGGCCGCGATCTCCGGCCGACGCCTGCACATCCGCCCCGCCCCTCGCCACCACGCACCCATGGGCGCACAGGAGGAGACATGAGCGACGCCGTCCGCGACGAGAAGGCCAGGCGGAAGGCGATGCTCATCCGGGCGTCGATCTACATCGCCGGCACCCACCTGTTCGCCGGCTTCGTGATCCTGCTCTTCACCCTCGGCAACCGCCGCTGACCGCTCGGCCGTCACTCCTGCCCGGCGCAGCTCCGTGCCCGACCTTCAGCCAGCCGCCTGGTGCCACCCAGCCCGGGAACACGCGGCCGGGCAGAGCTACCTCGTTGCCTCGCCGATGCCCTGGGAACGCGCCACCGCACGCGCCGTTCGCCCGCGGCCGCGGACCCTCCCCAGCGCAGGCTCGTCCGACTCACGCCCGCGACCAGCAGCCGCTCGATGCGCCTCGGCTGTCAGTCAGGCGAGGACTGGGGAAGCGGAGCAGGGAGCGGCGAGGACCGCCGTCAACGCGAGAACAGCATGAGGCCCGGACACCGCAGATGCTGTCCGGGTCCCGCTCTGTGCGTCGGTCGTGCCCAGCTTCGCACCCGGAGGCGGCCGTGCTGCGCGCCACGGCGCCACGTGTTCGGTCTGCCGGGCCGCCGGAGAGGACGTCAGGGTGCCGTGCGCGGGGCGGGTGTGGGGTTGGTGCGGAGGCCGTTGAGGAGCTCGGCTTGTCCGGCGATGACGCCGCTGAGGATGTGTCTGGCAACGGTGAGGAGGTCGGCGACCTCGGGGCTGGTGAGGCTGTAGACGACGGTGGTGCCGTCGCGGCGGGCGGCGACGAGTCCGGCCCGGCGCAGGACGGCGAGTTGCTGGGACAGGTGGGCGGGTTCGGCGCCGATCTCGGGGAGCAGCTCGGCGACGGCCCGGTCGCGTTCGCTCAGGCTCCAGGACGCGGATGCGGATCGGGTGGCCGAGGGTTTTGAAGAAGCCGGCCTTGACCTGGTAGAGCGGGGTGTTCACTGCGGTCGTTCCCCGGGGCTGTGCGCCGGGAGTGGTCGGGCCGGCGGGTGCGGGGCCAGTACGGGCGCTCACCCTGTCACCGAGCCGGGCGCCTCGGGGCTGGATGCGCGGGAGGTCATCGGCTGGCGTTTTCATCGCTCGCGATGGCAGGGGCCGATGCGGTGTGCCTGCCGACGGCTGCCGGCGCGCTCGACGGATCGGGGTGGAGACGCAGTCCTCCGGGGCCGCCGGCCGTGGGGAGCTGCCGGGCGAGGTGCGTGCGCAGACCGCAGACGGTCAGCGGGGCGTGGTGCGGGCCGAGTTGCCGGGCGGCATCGATGATCGCAGCCATGCCCTCGGGGCTCCAGCCGAGCAGGCCGGACAGGTCCAGGACCAGGGCGACCTCGGAGCGGGCACGCGCCCAGGCGAAGGCGCCTTGGAAGCGGTGGACGACCCGTTCGCCGAGGAAACCCGACAGGTGCAGGACGCCGGTTCCTTCGTGTTCCTCGAAGTGCCACTGCACGGGGTCACCGTCCCGTCGCCGTGCCGGGTGCCGGGGCCCGGCAGGGCGTGGGCCCAAGGAAGGAAGGGGACGGGAATGACCGATGCGTGGCCGCAGCCGGTACGCGCCGGAAGCGGAGCGGCGGCACATGGGACCGCACTCCCGACGGGACACCTGCCCCGGAGCCGTGCATCGCGGAGATACGCATCCCCGCCCCCTTCCTCCCTAGTAGTTGCAAACATTAGCAACTGCTAAGGTGTTCATCCAGTGGGCCGCCCCCGGAATCGACGCCGGGGCGGCCGTTCCCCGCAGACTGCGGGGCGACCAGGGGAGCCGGTAATGAGCGGGGAGTCCGAGGAGGCGCTGCGCAACCGGGCCGTCCGACTTCGACGGGCCCTGGCGGAGGCGGCCGAGCGGCAGAATGACAGGCTCGTGGCCCTGTACGCGGTCGACCTCGAGGACGTGGAACGGACCTGTCGCGCCCGGGGTATCGACCTGGCCGCACCACGTGGCCGGAGACCGGTTGAACGGGAGGCGGACCGGCCTCCCCTCGCCCACCTGGTCGACCTGCCGCACGGGCCGGCCCTCGAACTGCTCTCCCAGGTGAGCACCGGGCGCCTGCTCCCTGCCGCGCAGGTTCAGCCCGCCGTCCAGGTACTCGGCCATCTCCTCGACGACGGGCAGCTCATCCTGCGCCTTCACCTGTCGGCCGGGTCGCCCGTCTACCCCGACCGGCTCACCTACCGGGTCGAGCACATCGACGTGGACGAGCTGACCGGCTGGGTCGTCACCGTCGCCGGCCGCGCCGAGCAGATCACCGATCCCGCAGAGCAGGCCCGCTTCTGCGTGCCACTGTGGGCCCGGCCCGACGAGCGCAACGAACACCTCCTGCGCATCCGCCCCGAGGACGTCACCGGCCACAGCCTCACCCGCGACCACACGCCGGATGAATGACTGGTTCGGGCTGCTGCGGCCCGCCTACAGCCTGCGGGCCCACGTGCCGGCCCATGCGGCACGCACCCTGCTGAAGGCGATGTTCACCGGGCAGGGGCGGATCGTCATCACCCCCCACGCCATTGACCCGGACACCGGACTGCAGTCCGTCACCATCGACACCGACGGTCCCCTGACCCACCACCAGGTCCGCACGCTGCTCCGCGACCGCCTCGGCGAGGACCTGGTCCACCTCACCGACCCCGCCCTGGGGACCGCCGCCACCGGCAAGACCACCCAGCGCCTGTGCGTTCCGACCGCAGACGCCCGCGACCTCGCACTCCTGGACCGCGACGCCGACCACCGCGTCATCACCCACCTGATGCTCAACCCCGACGGCCTCGACACCTCCAGCGGCCGACGTCGCCGCGTGGCCCTGCTCTCCAACGCCACCGACGTCCTGGACCTCGGCCCGCTCCCCGCCCCGCTGGTCCTGCCCGCGCTCGAGTCCATGGCCGTCCACCTGCGCCGGGCCACCGGCCTGGACATCCACCCGATCCCGGTGGACGCCGCTACCCCCGAGGATTTCGCCGCCGCCGCCCGGGCGATCGCACCCGGCTTCGCCGCGATCTCCCTGGCCCACACGCACCCCGCCCACGCTGCCGCCGTCCGCGCAGCGCTCGCGGGTGGCCCCGCCCCGCTGGCCGACACCGCTACCGCCCACGCGATCGCCACCTCCGCTGCCACGCTCAGCACACTGAAGCGCCAGGACCTGGACCCCGGCGACGCGGTCATCGTCCTGGCCGGAGCGCACCTCCTCGACGGCAACCTCGTCGGCCTGCTCCACGCGAACGGCGTGGGCGAACTCATCCTGGCCGACCCGCCGACCCCGGGCGCCGAGCCCCTCGTGGAGGCGGCCGACCTGGTCATCGACCTGACCGGGCGCCTGCCCAGACCGTCGGACGGCACCCCGATCCTGCACGCCTGCCTCCAGGAACCACCGCTGCTGCACGCCACTGCGCACCACCCCCATCCCCTGCACGTCCTGCCGGCCCTGGTCACCGTCGCCACGCACGGCATGCAGCCGGGTGTTGGAGCACTGCTTGCCGCCACACGAACCCTGGCCGGCCTCGCGGAGGAAGGCCGTCTCCTGCCCCCGGTGGACCGGCCGGGGCTGACCCAGGCACTGACCGCGGCAATGACGGCCGACGCTTGATGCTCGGTCCTCCGGCACTCGACCGGGGCCGGCGGCTCTGGTCTCGTCCACGAGAACGAACGGGGGGAGCCGATGTTCGGCTGCTTCAGCAGTTCGGCCCAAGGCGGCCCGCGAAGCAGATCCGAGCCGGTCCGAACGCTCATTCGCACAAATTGGGGACCTGGAGGGTCCCGCTGCGCGCGCACCATCAGAGTTGAAGAATTTTTCACTTTCATAGATTCTGGTTTTATAGCACCGCGCACGAGGTCTGCGGAGGGCACTGCGGCCGGCGGGCCTGCGTTGCCGGCACCCGCGCTCCGGGGGCGGAGGAACACCATGGCTGTCCCCCTCTACGAGGCCAAGGCCGCCTTCTTTCGTACCCTCGGGCACCCGGCAAGGATCCGCGTCCTCGAGCTCCTCCAGGACCGGCCGATGCCGGTCCACGAACTCCTCGGCCGGATCGACATAGAACCCTCCAATCTCTCCCAGCAGCTCGCGGTGCTGCGCCGCACGCAGCTGGTGACCGCGACACGCGAGGGCAACACGGTCGTGTACGCGCTCAGTACCCCGGACGTCGTCGACCTGCTCCATGCCGCCCGCCGGATCCTCACTGAGATGATCACCGACCAGGGCGAACTGTTGGACGCGCTGCGCGAGACACCGGCCCGGGTCGCACCTGCGTGACCGTCCTCCGTCCGGGTGCGCCTGCCCGCGCCGCCCGCTGGGCGGGACCACCCGAGGAAAGGCAGCATGAGCACCACCGGCACCCCACTTCCCAAAGTCGACGTGGACACCGCACGGTCCTGCAGTGTCTGTGCCGGCTGGGGAACGATCGAAGCCGCGGACGGGGGTTGCTACATCCTGTGCCCGGCATGCCAGGGCGCTGCGGACGCTCCGGAGCGGAAGTCCGTCCGCACCGGCCCGTCCCTGCTGAGTGCGTGCGGCCAGGCCATGCGCCGGGCGGAATGAGTCGGACGGTGCAAGTCATCGTGGCACGGGAGAGGAAACCTGCCGGCAGCGGTAGCGGCAGCGGCAGCGGCAGCGGCAGCGGCACCGGGGCCGAAGCGGCCGCGGCGACGCTGCATGCGGCGCCTGCCGACCCGAGGATCTACGCCCACCGTGCAGATCGGACGTTCTGCGGCCTGGACATCGGCGGCCTCGACTGCGACCTGTGGCAGCCGAGGCCCGCGACGGCCTGGTTCCGGCCCGAGGACGCGCCGTACGTGTGTTCACGCTGCGCCGAGGCGGTGCGCAGATTCTGACGCGTCGGTAGCCGGATCCCGACAAGTCAGTCCGCCCGGCCAGCTGCCGGCAGCGGTCGTCGAGTCACGCTTGGCACCTCAGGGCGGCAGGCGACAGGCGGTCCGAAGAGGGTGGTGTTGGCTGCGGTGCCGGGCAGACGGAACATCGTCGAGGCGCGGGCAACCGGCCGCCGGCGAGACGGTGCGCCCTCGGACTCCCCAGAGCCATCAGTCCAGGACCCCTCGGAGCGGGTGCACGTCCCGTACCTGCCACAGCGTCTTCACCCCGGGTGGACGTCCCTGCGGGCGATCTGCCGGTCGAGGGCGGCGGTGTGTCCGAGTCCGGCGGCGGCAATCGCTCCACCCGGGCCGGGACCGCCGGCCCCTCCTCCCCGCTCCGCGCACCAAGCTGTTCAGGACAGCACCACGCCTCGGCACGAGTTCCAGCTGTTCACCACCGAGCCGCCCCGCCTCAGCTGCAGCGCCTCGCCGTACCGCCGTCGTCCTCCACCGAGGCGAACGGCCTTCCCTCGCCCGGGAGTTCGGCATTCCTCCCGGCAACCATGCTCGCTTCGGACGGTGTTCAGGCTGGGAGTCGAGGAACAGGTCGGCTGCCGCTCGGGCGGCGCAGCTCCTGGGCGCACGTCCCGATCGCCGGTCCAGGTGCGACACGGACCCCGCGCCGGGAGTCCTGACCTTTGGGATCGGTGGTCGTCAGGGTGCCTGCATGCCCGGGAGGGCGGGCCGTTGGACGTCGCGGAGGGCGGAGGGCTCGAGTCCAAGGCCGATGCCGTCCTGAGGGCTGTGATGGCGTTCGGTGCACGTCAGGTCGACCCCGGTCGGCATGGACCGGGCGCCGGCCGGCGCCACGGATGCGAGTCGGGCGAACCTGCGATGAGGGTGGATCATTCGCCTGCGCGGCGAGGCGCGTCGGCAGCACTCGGTGCGGCTGCCCACCGTGTGAATGGGCCGTTCGCCCTGCCTCGTGTCGGGTCGCGCAGTCCCGGCCCTGGCCCGCCATCGGGCGCGGCGTGCCCTGAGTGCTGATCCCGCGCGGCCGTGTCAGCCGCGGGAGGGGTCGGCGCCGGGGGTGATCAGGCTCTCGAGGAGTTCGGCCCGGTTGGTGATGACGCCGCTGAGGATGGACCGGGCGATGTGCAGGAGGTCGGCGACCTCGGGGCTGGTGAGGCTGTAGACGACGGCGGCGCCCTCGCGCCGGGCGGCCACCAGGTTGCCACGGCGCAGGACTGCCAACTGCTGGGACAGGTGGGCCGCCTCGACGCCGACCTCGGGGAGGATCTCGGAGACGGCGTGGTCGCGCTCGCTGAGCAGTTCGAGGACCCGGATGCGGACCGGGTGGGCGAGCGTCTTGAAGAACTCCGCTTTCACCTGGTACAGCGGCACACTGATCACGGGAGGCGGGGGCTGGGTACCGGCGTTCACGTCGTCACCGTCTCGATTCAGGCCGCGGCGGAGCATCATCAGCTCTCGACTTTAGCAACCGTGCGGCCGGCGGCTGCGGGGGCGATTCGGCACACACCCAGTACCACCAGGGCCATGTCGAGGTCGTCACACGGCCGGAGCACCGACAGGGGCCATCCGCTCCCGAGCGCGTCCTCCGTCCGCTGTCCGATGCCACAGGCGGCGAGCGGGCCGCGGTCATGTGGGCGGCCGGCGGAGTCCACGATCGCGGCCTCACCTTCGGCACTCCATCCGGTCAGGCCCGCCAGGACGCTTGGGCCAGCCGGCCGTGGCCCAGCCGAACGCGCCGTGGAAGCGGTGGGCGGACCGTGCTCCCAGGAATCCGGACAGCCGAAGGGGCGCCGGCGCCGTCCACCGTCACCGAGTCCCACTGCATGCTCACCGCCGCCCCTGAGCACCACACCCGGGGCGGCGGTGAGAGCGTACGCGCCCTGCGCGACCAGCAGGCCCGGACAGGAAGAGGGAGCGCCCGGACCGCAAGCGCCGCTCTCTCGGTACCGGGTCGCACACGACACCCGGCACCGGATTCGGAGCGAGCGGCACCATCCGGCGACGGTCCGGCGAGATACGCATTCCCTCCTCCTGCCCTCGTACGTAGTTGCCAACATTAGCAACTGCTAAGGTCGTCATGTGGCAGCCACCGGAAGCGGCTGTCGCCGGCGCGCCGCCCCGGTTACACCGACGCCGGGGCGGCGCTGCCGTGACCTGCCCGGACGCCGGCCCCCACGAGGTCACCCATGGACGATGCACTCGGCCCGCACCCCGGCGACCAGAGATCAGCGGCGCTCCCGGCTTTGGCCGACACATGGCCGACGGGCAGCCTCCGGCTCGGCAACGAAGCGCCCGCCGACGCAGGTCCCAGCACCGCCACAGGACCGGACACCGAAGCAGGCGAGACGATGTACTGCTGATGCGAATCGACTTGGCGCCGCACCCGACGCTCCCGCACTCCGTCGGCCGGCTCCACCGTCCACCAGGGCGCGCTGCTGCTGCCTCCCTCGATGCCGGACCACAGCTTCCGGACACCCTGGGACACCTCGGCGACGGCACGCACCTCGTCCAGCGGGTCCGGCTGCTGCCCGCACCCGACGAGCCGCTCGCCCACCCCATGCCGCTCGCCTGCCGGGCTGACCGGGTCGACCCCGGCGACCGGGCCGACCGATCGGCCCCGGGCCTGCACCCGGGAGTGCAGACGGGCACAGCCCGCTCGGAGCCGGGCCGGTAACAACTGAACCACGCGTCCCCATTATCGAAAATGTTTCGACAGCCCTGACCATCCCGGCATGCAATTCTTCCAATTCCCGCTACGCCTCGACGCTGCTGCGGTCGCGGGTATCCCGGTCGAAGGGCCGGCGGTAATGGGCGGCATCAGAGCCCTGCTCCCGATCCCGGACCGAATCGTCCGGCATCGATCCTCGCGCTCCACGTCATACCACACCGCCCCAAGGGCATTTCCCCGGCGGGCAGCCATCCGCGCCCCGTCGATCGTGCAGTGCCCGCACGGCGATTCTCGCGGAATCTCGGCTGTGACGCCATGTTTTCGGTTCCCTTCGACAGTGAAAAAATATGTCACTACTGTCGCATTGTGTGACTAGTTTGACTATTGCACAGTTTTGCGATTGCCTAGATTCGAAATTGGGCGTCCCGGCGTTTCTGTGATGTCGGCCTGGCCCTGTATCTGGCGTGGCCTCAGGCGTTCTGCCTGGCTGTTTTTCGGTGGATCGCAGTGGGGGAGGGTGTGCGGGTGACGGGCGAGGGGTCCATGGGAGGCTTTCGGCTGCCGGCGATCGCACCGGCCGGTGGGGTGGGCGGACTTGCCAGGGCCTTTTCAACGGCATCGAGGCAGTTCCGGCCCCGTGCACTGGCCGTGGCGGGTGACCCGGGGGGAGTCGTCCACCTGTCCCACGGCGCGGTCACAGCCGTTGTGTCGCCCGGCGCGCCGGACGCTGCCCGGGTGCTGTTGGCCTCCGGCCGGGTGAGCGAGCACGACCTGTCGGCACTGCAGCACGAGGCCGACGGGGGCCGGCCCGGCCCGGCCCTGCTCTCGCGTTCGCTCGTGGGCCCGCAGGAGCTCCAGGTCGTGTGCATGATGTCCGCGGCGGACGCCGCCTTCGCGATGGCAGCGGGCCGCATCGAGGGCAGCGCCCCGGCCGCCGACTGCCCGCCTCCCCTGCTGCCCGCCCCGCAGGACATCGACCCCGACTGGCTGCTGCAGGAGACCGAGCGGCGCCTGGCCGCCCTCGCATCCCTTCGGACTGCGCTGTCGCCCTTCACCGACCGGGTGCGCGCCGTACCGTCGGCCCGCGCACCCGATTTGTCCGGCGCCAGACGCGACATCCTGCAGGACGCCGACGGCCGCCGCAGCGCATGCGACATCGCCCTCCGGCTCGGCCGGAGCCTGTTCGC
The DNA here is from genome assembly GCF_042735675.1 of Kitasatospora sp. NPDC059571. Classification (NCBI taxonomy): domain Bacteria; kingdom Bacillati; phylum Actinomycetota; class Actinomycetes; order Kitasatosporales; family Streptomycetaceae; genus Kitasatospora; species Kitasatospora sp. NPDC059571. The sequence goes on along the minus strand of NZ_JBHWBW010000073.1, from coordinate 1,299 downwards.
CGTGACCACCGAACTGTCCCGCATGGCCGGCGAGGGACTGATCGAGGTGGCGGCATCCGATCCGACACCGGACAGACACGGCACCGGACCGGCGGACCGGCAGCCGCCTTCGGCCAGAGCCCTGGGCCACCTTCCCCTGCGCCGCCGCGGAGCCAGCGGGATCAATGACGCGCTCCCACTGCGACCCGTCTCGGCCCGCCACGCACGGCCGGCCGACCAGTAACGGAACCGCCGGCATTCACTCCACCCAGCGGCCCTGCCGCGGCTGCACCGGATCCCACGGCGCCGGCCAAGGAGCGGCGACGGAGCGTTCTTCGATCGACAGGAGAGTTGTGACCGACACGAGCAGTGATCTGATCGCAGAGATGGGGGAGCTGCGCGACAGCGCCACCGGTGTCACCGGTGTCGTGGTCTCGGCGGTGGACGGCCTCCTCATCGCCGCGGACACCGGCGACCGGGCCGACGGGGAGTGCCTGTCAGCCCTGGCCGCGGCCGTACTCGGCCTGGCGCACCGAGCCGGGGCGGCAACCGGGAGAGACCGTCCGCGCTGGAGCGCCGCGTGCTACGGCGACGGCTACCTCGTGGTGCGCCCGGTCGGCGACATGGGCGTGCTGACGCTGCTGGGCGGCACGGACATGGACCTGGCCCGGCTGGAGGGCGAATGCGAGCGGTCCGTCCGGCGGATCGACCGCCTGCTCACCGGCCCGCGAACGACCGCCGCACACCACTGAAGACCACCACCGGCCCGGACGGCGCACGCCCGGGCCAAGATGAGGAGCGCAGTGAACACGCAGGGAAGCAGCATGTCCGACCGGGTGTCGGGATTCGTCAAGACCCTCCGGGCGGACGTGCCCGACTGCCTGGCCTCGGGCGTCATCGACATGGCCACCGGCATGCTGCTGGGGGTGGAAACCGTCGACTCCCACCCATCCGAGGTGCTCGACCTCCTCGCAGCCGCCACGCTCGACCTGTTCCAGGGCCGCAACGTGGCGATGATTGAAGGCCTCTTCAAGGAACGCCGCGGCGTGGTTTCCGACCGCCATTACTTCCAGGAGGTCCTCGTCAACAGCGACAACTTGACGCACCTGTTCGTGCGAGTCGAGGGCGAGGAAGACGTGGTCGCCGTCGTGGTCTGCCGCAAGTCCGTCAACGTCGGCATGCTGTTCGCCCAGACCAGGCGGGTCGTGAGGCAGCACGGCCGCCTCTGACCGCGCAACGGCCGTGGCCGCGTGTGTTATAGACCCCCGGCCGGCAAAAAAATGGGCCCCCCCCGAGGCCCCCCACACCCGCCACCCCCCG